>NZ_JALJYG010000006.1 GCF_024170505.1 Methanocalculus alkaliphilus | reverse complement strand
AGCTGCAACGAGGAAATGTATGTAATCCGTGTCAGTTACTTGATACTGCTTTGACACGCATTATTTTATGCTTTACTAATATATTGATCTTTTGGTTCAACTAAATTTGTGCGTAAGTCCTATTATACCAATCTGATGCTCAACAGTATCAACAGCTATTATCTCGATACGCACCTAACCACTCTATCATGAAACCGGAGCCACCCGATATCGCCTTCGACCTCCTCAATCCCCGCACACTTCCTATTGATCTGAAGATAGCGCTCCTCTGGATCATCGGAACCGTCAGCTGTATCTATCTCCCCTTCCTTCAGAATACGCCATTTCGGGTGGCCTTCGCCCTCCCTTTCATCCTCTTCATTCCAGGCTACCTCCTCATCGCGGCCCTCTTCCCCGCAGATGACGATCTCGACTGGATCGAACGGATCGCGCTCTCGTTTGGGTTATCCATCGCGGTCGTTCCGTTAATCGGTCTTGGGTTAAACTACACACCCTGGGGGATCCGGCTCGATCCCATCGTCACCTCGCTCGTCATCTTCGCCCTCGCAATGGCGACGATCGCCGCATACAGGAGGATGATCCTCCCTGTCGACCAACGACTGAAGATCCCGTTCAAAGAAGTCAGGGAAGAGATTCAAGAGGAGCTCTTCCCGGTGGAGAGCAACAGGCTCGATCGCGCTTTGAGCATCATCCTCATCTGCGCCATCATCCTCGCCATCGGCACCACCATCTTTGTGATCGTCGTCCCAAAAGAAGGGGAGAAGTTTACCGAGTTCTATATCCTCGGGGAGAAGGGGAAGGCTGCGGACTACCCGACGAACTTCCGTGCGGGAACAGAACAGTTTGTCATCATCGGGATAGGGAACCACGAGTACAGAAACGTCACCTATACCACACAGATCTTCGGCTTCAATCAGCAGTTCGATACCAGCACAAATACATCATCAATCCTCTCGTCAATCCCGCTTGGTTCCTACCAGATCGAGATCCCGCATAACGAGACCGTTGAACGACGCTTCAATTTCACCATCAGCGACACAGAGATTAACCGGATCCAGTTCCTCCTCTTCACCGAGGATCTCCCGGGACCCGGCCTCTCCCCGGCAGAACTGGTCAACAGCAGCTACCGGGATCTCCATCTTTGGATCAGGGTGACCTGAGGACGATCCGAACCGATCGATCCTCAGGGTTCATCGTGATCTGATCATAGATCCAGGGTCTTCCGGTCGCCTCGGCAAGGAGAAGACCGGCAAGGCCGCAGATTGCACAGGGAACCATCGTGCAGCACTTCGGCGACTCGTTCTGAACCACCCGGCACCCCTCAAAGAGGGTAAACCCGGTGATCTCAATGACGGGATCGTCGCCTTCGACCGATGCCTGAACCTGATCAGCCAGTTCAAGGCAGGTGATGATCGCCTCCGAGTATGCTGAGAGAGCTGATTCGACCCCTATAGAGGTATCAAGCCCGTATTCATCCCGAAGATGGTTCCGGAGCGGAAGGGCTGATGGTGGAACCGAGAGGCCGACCGATCCCTCCTCGATACAGAGTGAGGTATGGATCTCTCCTGCCGGAATCCCGGAGAGGCCGGAAGAGATAAACTGCAGGGGATCATCATCACCCCGGGGAAGAATGGCTGCATCCCCATCTATACCGAGATCGGCAGCAACCCGGGCAAAAGCTATCCGGGTACCGGGATCAAGCAGACCCGCAATCTCCGGTGAGATGGTGGCTCCCCTGTGGAAGGTCAGAAGGAAGAGTCCGGCGATGAAGCAGGCGAAACCACAGAGGATGAGGGTGGCCGTCGTCATATCTGCCCTGTCGGTGAAGGCAACTAGCCCAAGAGAGGCTGCTGCAGCGATGAAGAGGAGAAGAGCAGCCTTAGCATCATCCGATTCTCGCGGGTGGCGGATTCTGTACATGAGATCCGGAATGTTCATACGCCATCACCCCTGACCGTCCGGCGTACTGCATGCTCCAGGAGGTAAAGGAGGCCGGAGAGGAGACCAGCCAGGATGAGGACAATAAGCATCGCCCTGAACGGATCAGCACCGGGGATAGACAGAAGGGCGAGAAGAGATCCTCCCGCGAGGATGAGACCCCCCATCGGCATCCGCTTTGAGAGAAGATTCTCCGGACCTGCAGCCAGGGCGATGAGGAGGAGGGCCGGGACCATCATCAGAGGGATCGAAAGGTAGCCGACCGCAACGACGAGGGGGATACCGCCGCAGAGCCGGGCCACCCCCTGATCATCATGCCGGCGTGAGACGAGCATCCCGGCGAGGGCTATCGGCCATGCGATCAGGAGGACCGGATCTAAAACGAGGAGAGCGCCTCCCGAGACGAGAAGAAAGAGGAGGGCGATACCATCATCAGCAGAGATACGTACCATTCAGATCACCTCGACGGAGTCAGGGGAGAGCGATGAGAGAATATATCCTTCCGGGAATGACGAAGGAATCCGGAGATGGAGAGACAGGCCAATCCTTCTGGCGGCCCGTGCGACCATGTCAAGATGGCTGAGATCACCGGTGCATGCGCTGAAGAGGAGGAGGGATCTCCCCCTTGCCCGTGAAAAGGCACGAACACATTCCATCTCAAATGCCGGAATCCCCCGGATCTGGTGGACCGCTTCATACCAACGGTTCAATCCGGAGTTTGGAGGTGCGGCTTTCATCCGGATGGCAAGATCGGATGGTGCTGCGTACCTGTAAAAGTGGTGATCCCTGTATACAGAAGGGAGATCCCGGATGGCAGCAAGGACCCGGTGGGCCTGGCGTTCATTTGGCATGAACCGCAGCACAGTCCCCCCGGCGATGACCAGGAGAGAGACAGAATGGGATACCTTGAGCGTCTCTTCGATGGTGCCGGCTGAAAAACCAACAAGCCGCTCGTTATCAGAGAGATCTGCAGAGAGATCCAAAACAATCACCGGGACCTCGCCACGCTGCGCAAATGTCTCCCGGATGATGAGCTGGTCCCGTTTCGCCGTTGCTTTCCAGTCGATCTTGCGGGTATCATCGCCGGGCATATACTCACGAAAGGAACGGACGACGGTGCCGGACGGAGAGGTATACCGCCGGGATGTCGCATCGCCGTACCCCAGGCTGTCCCCGATGGCAAGGACAGGAGAACCCTGGGGCTGTACACGGATGATCGGACTCCGATCCTCTTCGCGGCCGAAGCGGACCTCTGACCCGAAATATCTGTCCGCCAGCCGCAGAGCCATACCATGGAATGAGACAGTGCCGCGGGTGATCGCCCTGATGTGGTACCTGATCTCGGTCTCCTTCCGGAGATCGAGCGGGGGAAGAAGACCAAACCATGAGAACCCCGGTCCCGGATGATCATGCATCGTAACCGCCATTCCCTCCGGTATCTCGGCTTTTGCTGAAAGGGTGACGGTGATGAGCCCGTACTGCCTGACGATCAGGTTGTCACACCGCCGTTCTGTCCTGATGCTCCGGATGACCATCTTCTCCCCGGCGAAGAAGACGGCCGCACGTGAGAAGAGAAAGAGGAGGATCAGCGTTCCGGCCAGCACACCGGGGGTACTCCCCATAGCGCCGCCCCCTGCCACGGTGAGGATACCGGCGGCACCGATGGCACGGGAGAGGGGTGTCGGCCGCACCTCAGGGCACCTCAACTGATCGGATAATATCACTGACAACAGACTCGGGGGTGATCCCGGCGATCTCAGCTTCACGGCGGAGGATGATCCTGTGCTGAAGAATATGCGGTGCGATCGCCCGGACGTCATCGGGGGTCACAAAATCGCGGCCACGGAGAGCAGCAACTGCCTTACTCCCTTTATAAAAGGCGATGGATGCCCGTGTACTTGCACCAAGGAAGATATCACCATTCGAGCGCGTGGCAATGACAAGATCCCGGATATACCCGACGACCCGGTCCTCAATATGAACCGATGCGACAGCATCCCTGAGGCTGAAGAGATCGGTCATCCCGGTATACGCTTCGAGGGAGGCAAAGTACCTCTGCCAGTCAAGTCTCCCTGAACCAAGCCTCTGAAGAACCTCCAGCTCCTCATCGGGATTGAGATGTTCGGAGGTGAAACTGTACATAAAGCGATCCTTCTGCGCCTCGATGAGCGGGAAGGTTCCTTCAAACTCAAACGGGTTCTGTGTGGCGATCACAAAGAACGGGGTCGGCAGGACGAGCCGCTCCCCATCGATCGTGACCTGCCATTCACTCATCACCTCGATGAAGGCACTCTGCGTCCTCGGGTTCAGCCGGTTCAACTCATCAATCAGGAGAATGTTTGAGAATGCCGGTCCCTTCCGAAGGACAAAATCGCCCTTCTGCTGATCATAGATCCGAAGGCCGAGGATATCGGCAGGCTGCGTATCAACGGCACACTGCACACGATTGAACGAGTAGCCGAGGATCTTTGCATATGCCTTGGCGATCGTCGTCTTGGCAGTTCCGGGAACACCCTCGATAAGGATGTGTCCGTCTGAGAGGAGGGCGATGTTGATCAGCTCAATCAAAGACTCCTTCCCGACGACATATTCATTTAAAAGCGAACGGATCTCATCGCACCTCTGTGCGATCTCTGGAATGGAGATTTCGGAAGACATGGAATTCACGACTAAAGGATCTGCCTGCGGAACGCGAAGGCAACAGCTATCATCAGTAGAAGTATGGCGATAATGCTACTTATTGGTGCGGATTTTATCATATGAACATAATATGCCGGCCCTTCTGCATCCGCAGGCCGCCCGTACACGGCATCCACCATGACAGTATCCGAATCAAGAAGATTTTCAAGGAGACGGGGGTTGTCATGGAGCCTCCGGACCTGCTGCATCGTTGAGGCGAAGAGGCTTGCATCTGCGATCAGGATCATCTCACCGGCCCCGGCCCTCTCCGATGCGATCAATGTATAGCGGCCAAGCTCCTCGCCAGGTCCGGGGCTGCCGTCGCCATCATGATCGATCCAGGAGAAGACCGATGTCCGGACGAGCTCCTCACCCCCCTCGATGGACGAGGGGCGGTTAAAGACGAGAGTTTCAACACCCTCAAAGAGCCAGTGGTTCGAACTGACGTCGGCACGCACCGTCCTGGTAGATGCAAACTCCATATCAACACTTGATACATTTCCGGGATTGATGCGCATCCCCAGACCAAGTGCCTCAAGAAGCTGGTTTGCACCCCCCTCCTCATCAGCGATGATGACGGTCCCTCCGGCTCCAAGAACCCCTCTGGCTATCGATTCGGCACCTATCCCATCAGGAGCGATGATGAGATACCGATCCGGATGGAGAGGGGGGGTGGTCCCAGGACTGTGGATCACGGCGCCCTTACTCTCTGACAGGGAGAAGAAGGCCGCGGTCCCATTCCAGCCGGGATTGAACCGTGACAGTTCAGCATTGGTTGCCTGGAGATGGGCGCCGGCAGCACCCAGGGTGAGGAGGATGAGGAGACCGGCGATAAGAAGAGACGATCTCATGGCGGCACCTCCCGGAGGACACGATACTCGGCGAGGAGCCGGTCGCGCTCCTCATCCGTCGGATGATACCCTGCATACAGGACCCGTTCATACACAGTCAGCCATGCGTGTATACGGGGATCGGATGATTGAGCCTTTCGGAGATCCCCGACCGTCGAACAGGCGGGATCCTCCAGCCCGGCAGCACCGGCGAGGGAGATGAAGAGATGGCGGAGCGCGGCCGGATAATCGGATCCGGCAGCGGCATGATACGCTTCAAGTACCGTATCTGCCACCCCCTCCGGTTGTGGAGGTAGATCCGGTTCGGGAGCACCTTCGTGGCTCTCTTCGATATCATCCGGTAACGCCACCATAAAGGGAGCCGGGGGATCGGGGATGGTCTGCCTGCGCCGCAGGTTCCGGAATCCCCAATTGGCCAGAGCAAGCAGTACGAGAACGATCAGAATGGGGAGGATGACCTCCCTGATCCTCCCACCCTCAGCGGCGGGATCCTGTGGGTGGCTTGATCTGAACCACTGCCTCTCCTCTTCGGGTGGGAGATGGAGAAGCACCTCACCACTCCATGAAGGTTCAAGCGGAAACCTGACATCATCGAAGGCTGCAATGACCCGGTGATCACCAGGTGGCAGCCTGAGCGGACCAGCAAACCGGCCTTCCGCATCAGTCGTCATGGTTGCAACCTGCCTTCCTGCGGAGAGGATTCTGATCGGAGCCCTGGAGACCGGGGTATCCCCGGAGAGTAGCACTCCATGTACATTCCCCCCTCCGGACGAAGAGAGCGTCAGGGATGTCGGGGATCGGATGACCCGGAACGTCAGGACATCCGAGAAGGCGCCGTCACTGGTCGCATAGAGTGTATGCATCCCTGAACGGATCATCCCGATTCGCATCTGGTAACGATAGGCTCCGTCAGATGCGGCAGCACCACTCCAGAGCAGTCCGCTGTCAAGGAAGAGTTCGACATCCCGGCTTCCGGACCCGATGATACGGCCGGATATTGTCAGGGTATCGCCATACCGCACCTCTTCAGGGGCAATGGCGATGGTGATCGATCGGCCTTCCTTTGGGGGGACCGCCGTCCGTATGGTCGATGATCGCTCCTCCTGCTCCTCCTCAACACTCGCAGAGAGTGTACGTGCATCATCGACACTCTGTATGTAGTCAGCCGTCTCAACACCGTACCGTTCCGAGGCTGCGACCACCTCGTCACTCCGACCCGCATACGATGATACCGCCTCCCGTATTCTCGATCTGAGCCCCTCCCCCTCATACATGACAGAGTAGAGCATATCCGGATCATTCGCATCCCGATATTCGATCTCAAGCCTTTTCAGATCAGAGAAGCGCTGGGTATCCTCAAATAATGAGATGAGATCCTCCCTGTTCTGCGCATTCAGCCGACGCCACTCATCAAGATCCGACTGGGACATATCAAGCCGGATCACCAGGTTGTCAAACTGTCGTGATCGGGCAAGGTACTCATCAAGATCCCTCTCTGCGGATTCAAAGTCCTTCAGATTAAGGTTGAGAATGAGGGTGCCGGAACTCAAAAAGATCTCCTCCATCAGCGGGATGGCGACGCCTGTAGTATCCTGCGAGACCTGCCTCAGGACCGAAACCCGGTCATGCATCGGGGTGAATGCATCAGATTCAGGAGAGTACAGGGTGGGGATTGCAGCATGCGGGGTGATGAGGAGGAGGACGATGCATAGTGCCACCGCTACGGCCGGGAGTGTCGGCAACTGATGCTTTGATTCTCTTCCTCTTCTGATCAACTGATGATCTCCATAATTTTATGGACGACGATGGCACCAAAGAGGATGACGCCGGCGGCGATAATATAACGGAGGCGCCTGAGAAAGAGCGGCCTGATATGAACAGGATCCGCAAGCTGTGCGATCACAAGCATCCCGATGAGGACGAGTACGAAGAGGATCTCAAGATCAGGGCTCTCGGCAAGGATCATGAAGAAGATCACGATCCCCATCCAGATGGTGATTGCCGATACTGCAAGTTCTCCTGATCTGATCTGCATCCAAATCACCCGTGATACAATACCTATATGAGACCTGATACTATAATATCCATTGATACCATCATACAGGTGATACCCATGCGATCGACAGTACTTATCACGATACTCCTCATCATCTCCCTGGCTCTGCCGGCAGCAGCATTCAGCGCGGACCGCTTCACCCTGACAATCGAGGAGAACGGGGATGCGGAGATACAATTTGACTACACCCTGACATGGATTGAGCGTGTCGCCGTCTATCTCAGGATAGCAGAGCCTGAGAAGGAGCTGAAGCATGCCCTTGAACGGAACTACAACCGGCCGGTTGAGATCAAGGAAGTAACATCGGGATCGGTTCAGTTTACGGTTGATAGACTCGCCCAAACCAGATATACACATGAGGGAACAGTCTACACAGTTCCTGTTCTTGACTTCTCATCTGCGGTCACTGCACTGGAGAATTACTGGTTTGCCCCCCTCGTAAAGGTTGATCTTGCCCCGGAGATCGCAACGGTCACCTTCCCCGATAACACGACAGAAGAGTTCGGGAACGTCACCATCATCCCGGAGCTGGTGCATACTATCAAATAATCTTTTTTTGTTTCCAGACTCGGAATACCAGTCTTCGGACGAGCTCTTCCCCATGCCACTCTGAACACCGGATGGGGATAGTCCTGGTTCAACCACTCTTTACTGCATCGCAATGAAGAGTATCGTCACCATGTCTCAAATCCGATGAGATAGTTCGGCAGATACCGGAAAGAACTGAAGAGAAGAAGAGCGAGTGCGTCGACCGGGACTCGAACCCGGGTTTAGGCGTTGGCAACGCCTAGTGATAACCACTACACTATCGACGCATCGGGGCAGTGCCCTGCGACCTAAATAGATATGATCTCTCCATATTTATTCATATCGAAATCCCCCTGCCTTCTGACAAAGATACCCGTGCAATAGCATCCTATCAGAAAAATCGTCATCTTAATAGTCCAGCATCACAAAACTAAAGGAAATGATCCCCCTGATCATCGATTGTACAGATAAGAAAGTCATCATCTTCGGCGGAGGTACGGTTGCCACACGAAAAGCCCGGTACTTCGCCGGAGAGGCGGACGTCTCGGTGATCAGCCGGAGCTTCTCAGATCCGATCACCGACCTTCCGATTACGCAGATAGAGGCAGACATCTCCCGGATGCATGATGACGAGATCAGAGCATACCTCAGGGGTGCGTTTCTCACGATAGCAGCAACCTCCAGCAAGGCGATCAATGACCGGATCGGGGGGATCGCAGCAGAGGAGGGGTGCCTCTTCAACAATGCCGACGGCAGGGCCGGCGATGTCATGATCCCCTCGATGGTCCGTGGCGAGAACCTCATCATCGGATTCGCCACATCAGGGGGAAGCCCTGTTGTTGCACGGCTCCTCAGGGAACGGTTTGAAGCAATTGCACCGGAGACGGATGCAATGATCGATCTTCAGCGCACCCTGCGCGAGGCATTGAAGAAGACCGATCTCCCGGAGGAGGAGCGGCGGCGGAGGCTCAGGGAGGCAGCGGAGGACCCGGAGATCACCCTGGGGCTTACCAGAGCCAGGGACGAGACGATCCGATCTGCACTTCTGAGGTATGCCCATGAGTGACGGCCTCCTCGTCCCGATCGCAATCGCCGGCCTCGATCACCAGACGGCCAGCCAGAAGGAGCTGGAAGAGTTCCGGTTTCCGGATGAGGAGGAGTTCATCAGGCAGGCACGCTCACGATACAAAGGCGTCCTCCTCCTCCAGACCTGCAACCGCGTCGAGGTCCTCGTCCAGGGAGATCCCCAGGACCTCGCCCGTTTCATGCAGAGCCTTGGAAGGACCAGGTTCACCATTCATCATGGCCTTGGCGCACTCCGCCACCTCCTCGGCCTCGCAAGCGGGATCAACTCGATGATCGTCGGTGAGGATCAGATCCTCGGCCAGATGCGAAAAGCCCTCCTCACCTCAACGGCCGCCGGCGGGAACAGCCAGGCGATCGATATCAGCATCAACACGGCGATTCATTTCGGTGTCTCGGTCAGGCAGACGACGATGATCAACAGGGGATCGGTCTCCATCGGTTCTGCCGCCGTCAAGCTGGCAGAAGAGCTCCTCGGCACCCTGAAGAACCGCCATATCCTCGTCATCGGGACCGGAGAGATGGGCCGGCTCGTCACAAAAGCACTCAGGGAGAAGGATCTCACCGCCATCTATGTGACAAACCGGACCCATGAACGGGCAGTTGAGCTGGCAGAAGAGATCGGGGGAAAAGCCATCACCTTCAAAGAGCTCTTCCCGGTCATCACCCTCTCGGATGTTGTCATCTCCTGCACAGCAGCCCCGCATATCGTGATCAAACGGGACGAACTTGCAGATGCGATGGCGGGACGAAGATGGCCGCTTGATGAGAAGCCCAGGCCCCTCATCATCATCGATATTGCACAGCCGCGGGATACCGAAGATGCTCTCCGGGAGATCCCGGGCGTCCACCTCTTCACCATTGATGATCTCCGGTCAATATCTGAAGAGAACCTTGAGGCAAGAAAAAATGAGGCAGAGACAATCCGCTCCCTCATCGAGTCCGAACTCGACACCTTCATCCGGAGGATCAACCGTGCCGCAGCAAATGATACCATTGCAGCACTGCATACATGGGCTGAGGCGATCCGCATCCGTGAGCGGGATAAGGCGATCAACCGTATCGGGTCGGCGGATCCGAAGGTCATCCAGGTCATCGATGACCTGACACGCGTCCTGACAGGGAAGATCCTCGCCGATGCGACGATGTCGGTCAGGACCTGTGCGGAGGAGTGTGATCTCGAGACCGCCGAAGGCATCGTCGATGCGATAACAAAAGGAGAGAGACTATGTTTCCGACGACACGATTGAGAAGACTCAGAGCCCGAAAATTGCAGCCTCTGGTGAGGGAGACGAACCTTACAACAGACGATCTCATCGCCCCGCTCTTCATTGATGAGACGATCCAGCACCCTGCCCCCATCCCCTCGATGCCCGGGCAGTCGAGGCTACCCCTCAGAGACCTCCCGGAGGCGATCAGACGGCTCTCTTCCGCAGGTATCAGGGCGGTGATCCTCTTTGGCATCCCCAACGAGAAGGATCCGGGTGCAGCATCGGCCTATGCAGACAACGGGATCATCCAGCAGGCGGTCCGACTGATCCGATCTCAACTGCCGGAGATGCTCGTCATCACTGATGTCTGTGCATGCGAGTACACCGATCATGGCCATTGCGGGATCATCACGGAGTGCGGAGACTGCCCTGAGCTCGACAATGATCTCTCCCTTGACCTGATGGGACGGATTGCAGTCAGCCATGCACGGGCAGGAGCAGAGATGGTGGCGCCCTCCTGTATGCTGGATGGGCAGGTGATGGCGATTCGGGAGGCTCTTGACGGAGAAGGCTTCTCCGCGATTCCAATCCTCTCGTATTCGACAAAATTTGCGAGCGCGCTCTACGGCCCCTTCAGGGAGGCGGCTGATTCGGGATGCTGCCAGGGCGACCGCTCCACCTACCAGATGGACCCGGCAAACAGAAACGAGGCATACCGGGAGTCGCTCCTTGATGCAGAAGAGGGGGCTGATATCCTGATGGTGAAGCCGGCGGGGCTCTATCTTGATATCATCAGGGAGATCACGGCACTCGGCCTCCCGGTCGCCGCCTACCAGGTGAGCGGGGAGTATGCCATGATCAAGGCAGCTGCCGCTAACGGATGGATCGATGAAGAAAAAGTTGTCCTTGAGTCCCTCATCTCGATCAAGAGAGCGGGGGCGGGCCTGATCATTACATACTTTGCAGAAGATGTCGCACGGTGGTTACATGAGAAGTGATGAGTTATTCAGTCGAGCAGTATCCCTCCTCCCCGGAGGCGTCAGCAGCCCGGTCAGGGCGATTAAGCCATACCCCTTCTATACAGACGCAGGGAAAGGGTCCCGTATCAGCACATGCGATGGGGATGAACTCATCGACTGCTGCCTCGGGTACGGTCCGCTCATCCTCGGCCATGCACATAACCAGGTGGCAGACGCCATACGAAGCCAGCTTGAGAAGGGATGGCTCTATGGAACACCGACCGAGCTTGAGATCCTGATGGCCGAGCGGCTCATCCGGGATCACAGGGGTATTGAGATGGTGCGGTGCGTCTCAAGCGGTGCAGAGGCGACGATGGCAGCGATCCGGCTCGCCCGTGGCTATACAGGCAGGAAGAAGATCCTCAAGATCGAAGGGGGATTTCACGGCGCCCATGACAGCGTCCTGATCAAGGCGGGATCAGGCGCGACGACGCTTGGGATCCCTGACTCGGCAGGAGTTCCCCCGGCTGTCGCTGAGCTGACCGGGCAGGTCCCGTACAATGACGCTGAGGCACTTGCGACCATACTGAGTGAAGACACGGATATCGCCGCATTCATCATCGAACCGGTGATGGGCAATGTCGGGACGATCCTCCCGGAGAAGGAGTACCTGAAGGAGGTGCGGGCGATCACCGAAGAGCATGACGTCCTGCTCATCTTCGACGAGGTGATCACCGGGTATCGCCTCGGCATTGGTGGTGCACAGGAACAGTATGGAGTGACACCAGATCTCACCACACTCGGGAAGATCATCGGCGGCGGCCTCCCGATTGGTGCATTCGGCGGAAAGAGGGAGATCATGGAGATGATCGCCCCGGCAGGCCCGGTCTACCAGGCAGGCACCTTCAATGGAAACCCGCTCTCCCTTGCAGCAGGCATTGCCACCATCGACCTGCTGAGAGGCGACCCGGCATTCTACACCCGGCTTGACGAACAGGCACGGGTCATTGAAGAGAGCATTCCAGGAACCGCAGACGGCTCATTTGTCAGGACCGGATCCATGTTCACCTACTTCTTCAGGAATGCCCCGCCAGAGAACTATACCGAGGCAAAGGAGAGCGATACCACCCGATTTGGAGCCTTCTGGAAAAAGTCACTCGCATCGGGCATCTTCTTCCCGCCTGCGCAGTTTGAATCCTGTTTCATATCATCGACCCATACGGACGAGGATATCAGCAGTATTGCCGGGGCCTTCTCCTCATGCCTCAACTGATCCGAATCGGGACACGGGGGAGCGCCCTTGCGATGCGCCAGACCGAGATCGTCTCCCGCCTCCTGGCAGAACGAGGTCTCAAAACCGAGACGACGATCATCAGAACCGAAGGAGATGCCGATACGACTGTCCCGCTTCATCAGGTCGGTGGCCAGGGTATCTTTGTCCGGGCACTCGATGATGCGATCCTCCGGGGCGAGATCGATGTCGCCGTCCACAGCATGAAGGATATCCCCGCACTCCGGCCGGAAGGGCTTGCCACCCCGGCCATCCTCCCCCGTGACCCGCCAACGGACTATCTCGCTTTTGATACACCCCTTGATGAGATCGCAAACATCGGGACATCAAGCACGCGGCGGCGGGCCCAGCTCCTGCGGCATGATCCGGATCTCGAGATCCGGGAGCTGCGGGGGAATATCGATACCCGGATCAGAAAACTCAGGGACGGGGACTATGACGCGATCATGCTCGCCGAGGCAGGACTGGTCAGGATGGGGATGCAGATCAATGGTATCCGGCTTCCTGTGACACAGTTCGTTCCAGCACCAAACCAGGGAACCATCGCCATCGTCTGCAGGGATGATACCGTTTTGAAGGACGCACTTGCACCCCTCGACCATCCGGAGACACGCATGGATACGATGATCGAACGGGCGGTTATGGAGGAGGTGGGAGGTGGCTGCTTCACCCCCCAGGGGATCTTCTGCCGGGATCGCTACCTCATCGCTGAGATCCTCTCCCTTGACGGATCGAGATCCGAGCGGATTGAACGGAGAGTTGATGATATTGACGATGCACGCTTCACCGGCCGTGAGCTGAGGGATGCCGCAGCCGACCTGATACGTGAGGCAAAGACGACACTAGGACTGGAGAAACCATGAGCGGAATTGTATATCTTGTTGGTTCGGGGCCCGGCGGCCTTGGGCTTCTGACATTTCGGGCACGCGAGGTGATCGATGCAGCAGAGGTCATCCTCTATGATCAGCTGCCGGGAGAAGAGATTCTGGCCTCATTGCCGGCATCCGCAGAGAAGATCAACTGCGGCAAGTTCGGGGGGGCGCACACCCTCACCCAGGACGAGATCGAGAGCCTGATGGTGGACCGGGCAAAGAAGGGATACCGGGTCGTCCGGCTGAAGGGCGGCGACTCATTCGTCTTCGGCCGTGGAGGGGAGGAGATGGAGGTGCTCAGGGAGCATAACATCACCGTTGAGGTCGTCCCGGGGATCACAAGCGCCGTCGCCGTCCCCGAATGTGTCGGCATCCCGGTCACCCACCGGACATGGGCAAGCCAGGTCACCTTCCTCACCGGGCATGAAGATCCGACCAAGGAGGAGTCGGCCATCGACTGGAAGTGGCTTGCGGGATCACCCGGCACCATCGTCATCCTGATGGGCGTGAAGAATCTCCCGGTGATCACCGGGTCGCTCATTGAACATGGGATGGCAGGGACAAAGCCGGTTGCGATCATCGAACGCGGGTTCCGGCCGGATCAGCGGGTCACCACAGGAACACTTGCAGATATAACAAAGAAGGCGGAAGAATCAGGGGTAAAGCCCCCGGCCATCATCGTCATCGGGGAGGTCGTCTCGCTCTATCGCGACGGGAGCGAGGGGGCGTGGAGCAGGGACACCGGGAGCCGGTGAGCAGCCGGGATCTTCGGGAGGTACGTTTTTTTTGAAGTGGCGTTGCTGAGAGAAAAGGATGCACTCGCCGCTCCGAGGGGTGATCAAAAAGAGAGAAGAGGGGGGATGGGTGTTTCGTATCCCTCCCCCCGTTTTCTTTTAAGTGTGTAACAAATCCTGGAGATGGGGGGTTTCCCCATCCCGGGATCTGCTTTGTTCATTCAGAGATCGGTACAGGATGTCTAGTATAATGGACCGAAGGTTGGGTCGGGAATCCACTGCCCGACGTTCACGTGGACACCATAGAAGTTGTTGCAGGGGACTGTGATGTCAAAGGATTTCACTTCTGAATCCACAGTGAACTTGTGATCAAAACGCCCGGGTGCCGGGTTCCCGCTCGGGGCTATTTCATAATCCTGAACCTTGAGGTTCTCGCCGACATCCTCAAAGTCCCAACCATCCGCCAGCGTGACGGTGATAGTAACTTCCTCGCCATCACATGCCGAGAACGTTACTTCGCCAACAGGAATGGTCTGCCCGGCGAACAATGTTGTTTTCTTTCCTGCTTCATACTTAACGTAGGTCGCCCAGTTGCCCCTATCGGTGTACCTGAGTTCGAGAGGCTTAGTCCCATTCGCAGCCCAGGCAGTCTCGCCGTCGAAGACATATTTCTGGACGTTCACTTTGAGCGTGGCAGAGGCAGATTGCTCTGTCTCGAAGATGGTGGCGGTGTTGTCGTAGGCAAATGAACCGCAGTTATCAGCACCGTAGTCCGCCCATGCAAAGTCTTTATCGTAGGTATATGTGACTCCGTACGGGGCAGTCGCTGTGCCGAGCTCATCCTCTTCTTCTAAGAATTCGCTGTCATCAACGATGGTGACGGTCTTGTTAATTTCAGTGGTCGGGTCGTCGCACCAGACGATCTCTGCGTCTGCGAAATACTCATCCCGCTCAGTGGTGACCGTTACTTCGTTAACGACTTCAACTTTCTCTTCGACATCTACTTCGTAGGTGCATGTCAGGGTATCCCCGAAAGGCAGCGTATATGGGAATGTAACGCCGAAATCAACGTTAATCAGCGTTCCAGCAAGGAAATCATTAATGCCGGTGATTACAGCATCAACGTCGCCGGTATTCTCGATGGTTATTGTGCCATTTACCTTGAATTCGCGGTCCTTGAAGCCATCGTAGGTCACATCAACCTTCCAGGTTGCGGTTTCATTGCCGTCACCGTTCGTGTAGAGCCAGATCTTGGGGATGCCGTCAAGCTCAAGTCCGTTTTCGGTTTCAACTTTCTTGGCAATGTCCCAGAAGTGTTCTCGGGTGAACGAGGTCTCCACGGTCTTGGTGACGGTAAGCTTCTCTATTAACTCCCTGTTGCCGAAATGCTTTCCGGTTGCACGAACACCGGCCTCAAGTTCAACTACGTAGAAACCGCTTGCAGGGTACGTCTGCTTCCAGTCTTCATCGAGTTTTTCGTAGACGTAGTAGATATCCGGACAAAGCTCATCGAACGCATAGAAGCCTTTGTCGTCAGTTGTTGTTGATTTAAACGCATCATCTACATTGGGCTCACCGTTGGCAGGCTCGCCCTTGTAGAGGAGGATCAGCACATCAGAGATTGGATTCACTTGAGGATCAAAGGTGCCCTCACCATCCCAGTTGACCTTTATACCCTGGATTTTACCTCTCCTGTTAACAAAATCCTTACCTTTTATTTCATATACCTCGCCATTGACACTATTAAGTTCAACCTCGTGGAAGCCTGATGCTGGGTCAATTGAAGCATAGCAGTCATCCCATTGTTCATAGACATAGTAGGTGCCATACTGGAGATTTTCGAAACAGTAGTTGCCATATTCATCAGTCTCTGTCTGAGCCAGTTCAACGAGTTCTTCGTCAAACAAATAAATGATCCAGCCACCAATTGTTTCTCGGTTTTTTACACCTGTCCAGAAATCCTCGTATTTTGTGCCGCATATCTTGCCCTTGGGCGGTGCGACCACAACAAAGTCGCCATAGGCATAGGGGCGGTGGCCAACCTGAATTGCGCCGACTTTATCCTGGTTTTCAGGGTTAAAGCCCTCTATCCAGCCCTGAGCCATCGCATCGCTCCGGCAGACTGCCCACATGTTCCCTGCAGCATCCTTCCCAACACCCACCGGCGTCGTGCCATTGGTGAGTGTGTATGTGGGGCCAGGGGTTTTTGCTGTGATATTATACGAGTAAACGACAGTACCACCAGTTGTGCCAACGGTGCTGGCTATCCAGATCCTGCCATAATCGTCAAAGGCCATGCCCCGGTTCTGACTGGAACCGCTGATGATTACGACGCTCCAGGCGCCGGTATCGGGATCGCGAATATGCAGTTCATTGCTGTACGCCGTGGCATACACCGTGCCGTCATCGGCAATAAGCAACGAGTAGGGGTTAACTTCACGTTCTAAAGTAAAAGTTGTTCCATTAAAGCTGAAAATGCCCTGGGTTCCCGGTCTATCTGGAGTTGAGCTGCGGCTGGATATCCAGAGAGTTCCGTCCGTTGCGTCCGGGGCGAACTTCATCTCGTAGAACTTGATGTTGGTGGTAAACTGGAATTGATCTCCAATAGGGGTAAGTCTATCCTGAGGTAGAGGTGCATCCTCATCATACCGATACTTCTGCAGGTATCCGCCGCTGTAGAACCCAACCCAGATATAGCCATCAGCATCAATCGCAATGGCTCTGGGCATCTCACCGGGTTCCCCAACAGGAAATACCTGCACAGCCTGGTCAGTGCTGAAGTCCTTGGGATTGAGCGGATCCGAATTGGTATCTAGGCCAGTGGTGTCCGCCTGAATCCTGACAATAGAGCCCTGCAGGTTTGTACCGTCGGCCCCGACATTGATAACCCAGGCGTTGCCGTCCCTATCCATGGCGATACGCGAGGTTCGCCAGTCATAGGGATCGGGATCTGACCGCTGAGCCGTATAGTACCGGGCAACTTCGGTAAAGGTCGTTAATTCCACCTTCGAAACACTGGCTTCACCCGAATTGGGGATGAAGCCATAATTAGCTTCAATATCTGGTTCAGCGCTAACCACCGTCACCAGAGATACCATCATGGCTATGGCAAGCAGCACCATGAGCCACTTCGTCTCTATTCTTTTCATAATGCATCACATTCTCCATGGTTTACGAAGAGCAGGGGACCTTCCCCGTGCCCGTCATCATCCTGGTAGCAATCACGCTTCTGGTAGCAATCATGCCAGCCCCGATCCGGGGGTCTGCCCACCCGTGCCCCAGGATGGCGTATTGGTGGGAGATAGAGCCCGGCCAGGTCTCCCTTGTGAAGGGGCATTTCTCCGGATTGGGATGCGGATCATTGAAAGTGTCAGGGTGTGAAGAATCGGCGTAAGCATCCTTTAAGCCGCTAAAATGGCTCTTCATACCCTTCGCTACGTCTATTGCGACACGACATGGAATAGAAGGGCCGGTGAAATGCTGGCTACCGGAGATATGTCAAACTAAAATATATAAATATCCTTATAATAATCATTTGAGCTTTTTTAAAAGATCAGGCAAATTATAACCAATAAATAGCAGATATTCCACCTCATCAAAACGCACTCCGAATCAATCCCTATCATTTCACAGGGGGTATCGGGATGGACCACCCACGCCTTGGAACCTTCCGGAAAAGGATCTCTCCTTCGCCGACCGCGTTCAGGAAGAATGGAGCAGATAATCGCTACCTGTTATTGCGCCTGAGGAATCTGATCACATTCTCAGATTCCAGCCACCTCTCATCCAGTTGCGTAATCTGATCATCGATTTGATCAATCTCCGTATCAATCGCCTCAATAATCATCGAGTCCTCCTTAAGAAGGAAGAGATACCCTCTGATCGCCTGAAGAGGGTTTCTGATACTATCCCCGATGATGGCAAACTGTTCGATATTGTGGCTGATCTGCTCAAGTGAGAGCTGGCGTTCTTCCTCAACCCGGATCCGCTCGGAGATATTCCGGGCAACCCAGACGGCGGCAGGCTGGTGATTCATATAAAACGTATGCATACTCACTTCAACCGGTACCGACTCACCACTGATGGGATGGAAACGCCCGATAGAAAGCCCATTTTCAATAGTCCTATCCTCCATATCAAAGAATTTGGATAGACGCATCCCGGTCAGGTCATGATACCCACTCCCAAGGAGGGAGAGGGCGGCCTGATTTGCATCGCAGATCAGACCAGGTTTTCCATCGGGATCGATTGCCACAAGGAGCATCGGATCCATTGCCGCATTGAAGATCCGCCTGTACCGCTCCTCGCTCTCCCGAACCTTCTGCTGCTTCTGATCAAGGGATGCCAGCATCCCCTCGATGGAGGTTGCAAGACCGGCAAGCTCATCATCGCCTTCCAGGTAGACGGAGCCGCGGGCAACAGAATCCCCTTTGATCTCCTGCACCTGGCTGTTGAGAGAGGCGATCCGTGAGATGAAAGACCGGTTGAGGAAGAGATAGATCACCATCCCTGACAGCAGGGTTAAAAAAGCGATGATAAAAAACGCCGACTGATACGCCAGGCGCCCCTTCTCATAGATGGACCGATCATCCGTCACCGAGAGACGGATAAGAGGAGCCCCCTGCATATCGCTGAGAATACGGGATCCGGTGATCTCCGTACCATCCGGGGATCTGGCGATCATGACCACCTCATCAGAATCAACAGCCATCGTCATTGTGATCACTTCTCCGGTCTCTTCAGAGAGGGCGGCAATCCATTCTTCATCAACAAGCCGGCCGAAGGTCACCATACCAGCGGTTGTCTCAATCGGAGTAAGAACAGCAAATACCGGCCCCTCACCGGTCCTTAGAAAACCCGCGGTTTTATCAAGACCCTGATGAAGGAGATCATGATGAAGAAGGTACAGTTCGGGAGGGATGGAAAGCTGGTGCTCATTAGGGGGATCATATCCTTCTGCTGAGAGGACGCTCCCATCCTCACCCGTCACAATGATGTAATGGATATCGAGATACTCAAAGAGACCTGTCCTGGGATATATATTTGGATATGCAGGCTGCTCCCCGGCCATCGTAAGAGAGATGTCGTCACAGTGTGCCAGATAATAGCCATAGCCCGCCAGGTACTCCTGTTTGAGATCGATAGTCCGAACTACACGATCAAGCGTCTCTTCGATATGAGCTTCTTCGAGGGTTACAAATCCATCAAGAACTGCTCCCTGGGAGACGAGGCCGAGGCCCGCTATGAGACAGAGGCTGACAGACGCAATAATTGCAATCGTCTGGGTGCGGACATTCATGAGATCATTATTATATAACTAGTCGCTTTCCCGCAACGATTTATCATTTTAAAGATCAAGGTACTTCTGATCATCTATGCGTAGTGATGAAATAAAAAAAGGGTACCCTCGTGCCCCAAACCGTTCCCTCCTCCGCTCACTTGGGGTCAGTGATCAGGAGATGGATCTCCCCTTCATCGGGATAGCTAATGCCTGGAACGATATCGTCCCCGGCCACACCCATCTCCGGAACCTCTCCCAGAAGGTCAGGGAAGGGATCGCCGCAGGCGGGGGCGTCCCCTTTGAATTTGGCGTCATCGGAATCTGTGACGGGATTGCGATGGGCCACCAGGGGATGCGGTACTCCCTTCCGTCCCGTGAGAATATTGCAGACTCAATCGAACTGATGACAGAGGCGCACCGGTTCGATGGTATCGTCTGTATCGGGACCTGCGACAAGATCGTTCCCGGCATGCTGATGGCAGCTGCCCGCCTCGACATCCCTGCGATCATGCTCACCGGCGGGCCGATGATGCCAGGATACCTTCAGGGGAAGGATCTCTCCCTCGTCGATGTCTTCGAGGCGGTCGGGAAGGTCGCCGCAGGAACCGTTCCCGAAGAGGCGCTCTGCGCCCTCGAATGCGCCGCAATGCCGGGATGCGGCAGCTGCCAGGGTCTTTACACCGCAAATACGATGGCATGTATGACCGAGGCGATGGGAATGTCCATCTCCGGGTCAGCCGCCATGCCTGCTGTTGAAGCCGGGAAGCTCAGGGTTGCAAGGGAGACGGGAGTGCGCATCATGGATCTCGTCAGATCCGGAACAAACGCGACCGATATCATCACAAATAAGAGCCTCCGAAATGCCATACGCGTCGATATGGCGCTCGGAGGATCAACCAATACCGTCCTCCACCTCATGGCGATCGCCCGGGAGGCAGGGGTTCCCCTGAACCTTGAGACCTTCAACAGCATCAGTGACACAACACCCCATATCTGCCATATGCAGCCGGCAGGGCCGCATGCAATGGTCGCCCTTCACAGGGCTGGCGGAATCCCGGCGGTCTTTCACAGGCTGATCGATTCGCTTGAGGATGCCGAGACGGTTTCAGGAAAGACCGTGTACCAGATCGCAGAAGAGATCCAGCTCATCGACGAGACGGTTGTCCGGCCGATCACCGATCCGGTCCATACAAGCGGCGGCCTCCGGATCCTCTCCGGAAGCCTCGCCCCGAATGGTGCCGTCGTCAAGTACGCGGCGGTTCATGAGTCCATGTGGCAGCACAGGGGACCGGCCCGTGTCTTTGATGGCGAAGAGCTGGCGATCAAGGCGATCCTTGGACGGGAGATCCGGGAAGGCGATGTCGTCATCATCAGGTACGAAGGTCCACGCGGGGGTCCGGGGATGCCGGAGATGCTCGCACCAACATCAGCACTGATGGGGCTTGGATACAAGAAGGTGGTCCTGATCACCGATGGAAGGTTCTCCGGGGGAACACGGGGGCCATGCATCGGCCATGTCGCACCTGAGGCGGAGGTCGGGGGCCCGATCGCTCTTGTCAGGGACGGGGACGAGATCATCGTCGACATCACGACAAAACGTATGGATATAAACGTTGATGAGGCAGAACTCGACCGGAGACGGAGTATGTGGAGGCCGAAGGCGCGCACGCTCAAAGGGGTGCTTGGACGCTATGCACGCACCGTCGGCCAGGCAGATTCCGGTGCTGTCGAATTATAACCCTTTTTTTCCTCTGGAAAAGCCGTATCTCCAGCACCCTCAATTCAGAGTGTTTATATCGGTTCATCACCAGAATCAGAAAAAGGGGAGAATAACCCCGGTGTTCACATGATTGAAGAATTCATCAAAGGAAACAGGTCTTTTATCAAGAAGGATTTTGAGAAGGATCGTGCACGGTACGATGCCCTTGCCGTCTCGCAGAGCCCAAAAGCACTCTGGATCGGATGCGCAGACTCGCGGGTTGAACCCGAACGGATCATCGATGCAGATGCAGGCGAGCTCTTTGTTCACCGGAATATCGCAAACATCGTGCCGGTCGGAGACTGGAACTTCGCTGCCGTCCTTGAGTATGCAGTCGCCCACCTCAGGGTTCCGGGTATCGTCATCTGTGGCCACTCCGAATGCGGAGGGATCAAGGCACTCGACAAGGAGATGGATGACTCCTATATCCCCCTCTGGATCGACAATGCCCGTGAGGCGAAACGGAGGGTCGATGCACGGATAGCTGCACCCATAACCCCGGAAGAGTCAAAGAACAGGCTCACTGAGATGGAGAAGGAGAATATCAGGCTTCAGATCGAGCATCTGAGGACATATCCGATCGTGAAGAGGGCCGAAGCAGGGAAAAAAGTGGAGATTTACGGGGTATATTACGATCTCGCAACCGGTCTCCTTGAAGAAGTTAAATAACTACTTATCCAGTTCTTTTTGTATCTCTTTCCGAATATGATGGAGAGATACCCGCCCAATCGGGGTGACACGCCCATTGATGATGACGATTGGGAGAGGCGGCTGATGCTCCTCGATGATATCGCGTATCCGCCGTGGGACGCCATCGTCGAGGAGGGTAAGCGTGACGCTGATCCCATCACCATATTCCGATCTGAGCTTCTTTTTCAGTGCATCCACAGCCGGCAGGAGACGCTCGGTCGGGAAACATTCTGTCAGTTCACAGGAGCGGTCATCATCGCAGGGGAACGGTCCACAGGGGAGTTCAGACAGACCGATGATCTCAATCTCAATATCCATAGAAGATATCTGAATGGAGACGATTTAGCACCATCGTTTGATGCAGGGGAGTATCCGCAGATACACCCTCACTCATCGAGATTCAGCAGAACCATCTGCGACTCATCGATCCCCTGCACCGTCAGGCTCCCGCCGCCGGAGCCGGGATACGTTGTTTGAAATGACTCATGCGGCGGCAGGGCGACCCGCCAGCACTTCGTCGTCTCCCCGTCGAGATCAGAGACGAAGTGCGGAGGAACGGTCGCCCCCTCACCGGTATCTGCTGAGATATCGTAGAGTGTCAGCTCAACCGGCTTAGCCGTATGGTTATCAACCCGGATAGAGACCACATCTCCACGGAGCCCCCGCTTCACCACCACGCGGCGCATGATCCTCCCTTCAATAGCCGAGGTGTCGGGGACCGGAGCTTCCACAATCTCTGCGACCTTCAAGGCGATATCAGGGATGATGGCACAGACCGCACGTGCCCGATCCTCTGCTATCCTGCCCCGGTCCCGCCGTGAGAGGAAGAGTTTCAGATCCCGGCCAAGCTCCTGGAGTGCAAGGACGATCTCACGTTCGACCTCGGGGATGGAGGCGACGGCATCCTTGCTCTCACTTGTAAAGGGGACATTCGTCGAGGCGACATGGACGAGGATCAGAACCGGGCCCATCGGGAGGCCTGCCTGGGATATCCCATACCCTTTCCAGTTGATCGACTGGACCGACTGGGTGATGGCACATGCCCCCTGCTGGTAAAGGAGGGGGACGCGGTTTGCAAACCTGAGTATCTTTGCGGATCCTTCGGCATCAAGCCTCCCTCCATATCCGATTGCCGCCTCCACCACAAAGGAATGTCCGGAGAAGACCCCGGGTGCCCTGCTCCGGGCCTTCACAAAGTCGAGGGCAAACTCCTTCTCAAGCCCCTCAACCAGAAGCTCCTCCCCGATTGGGGAGAGGCAGGTCTGCGCCGGTGGTGCCGGGATCCGGACCGTCTGCATGGTGGCAAGGAGCGTCTTCAGATCTGGTGGCGGGAGTGATGATGCAGGAAGACTCCCTTCTATCGATGCAAGGGCAAGGATCTCAGAGGCGGTCTTCTTTCCGACACGCGAGAACTCCTCCTGGAGGAATTGTTCCACCGGACTATCGCTTCCCGCCGCCATCCGTTTCAGGATACCAAGCTCGATTCCATGCGGATGCGGCTTGATCGACCGGGGGCAGGGGGGTACCTCACCGGATACCCGTTCAAAGGTCGTCCCCTCGCCATCGATCTCGATCCGGAACCGGGCATGCGGATTGACGATGGAGGTGTACTTCAGGTACTCAAGGAGCCGCTTCTTTGCAGCCATCGAGCTGGCAAACTCAAGCTCGATCCTGGTTCCGTGAGGGAGCGCCCAGTCTGTCTCCTCATGCGAGAGGATATCCGGCTCATTCGTCTCCGTCCTGATCATCAGGGTGAACCGGTGCGCCTTCGTCTTCGCCCCGGTCCGTGAGATGACCACCGCGGGTGTTCCGCTCGTCAGCTGGGCATAGAGGACGGCAGCCGAGATTCCGATCCCCTGCTGACCCCTGCTCTGCCTGACCTGGTGGAACCGGGAGCCGTAGAGCAGTTTTCCAAAGACGAACGGAACCTGCTCCGGCATGATACCGGGACCGTTATCCTCAACAGCAATTGAGTAGGTATCCGATCCCGTCTTCCTGATGATCACCAGAATATCAGGGAGGACCATCGACTCTTCACAGGCGTCGAGGGCATTATCTATCGCCTCCTTTATCGTGGTGATGATGCCGCGTGTCGGGGAGTCGAAGCCGAGAAGATGCTTGTTCTTCTCAAAGAACTCCGCTACACTGATACTCTTCTGTTGCTTCGCCAGTTCCTCAGCGAGAACCACCGTTCACCACCCGGAGCACCGCCTCATCCACCGAAACCGTCTCCTGATCACCGCTCCCGAGGTTTCGAAGCGTCACCATCCCGCTCTCAGCCTCGCGGCCACCGATGACGACGGCAAAGTCTGCATGTTTTGCCGCATACGAGAGCTGTGCCGAGAGACTTTTTCCGGTCAGATCAGCAAGCGTCCGCACACCGGCTCTCCGGAATGATGCAGCAGCACCGATACCCGCCAGTCTCCCTTCAGGCGTCACCACCAGGGCAACCGTCACCGGGCGCAGAACCCCCTGTTCACCCCGGGAGACCATCACACGGTCAAAGCCGATGGCAAACCCGCAGGAGGGGGTATCCTCGCCGCCGAAGAGGTGGGCGAGCCGGTAGGCGCCACCTCCCATAATCTGGTTCTCAGCACCGAGATTCTCGGCAAATGCCTCGAAGACACAGCCGGTATAGTAATCAAGGCCCCGTGCAATGCCGAAGTACTGGGTATATGCCACCTCGTGTGCATCAAGGAGGGCAAATGTCTCCCGAATCCGCTCCTCTTCGGGGATTGATCCGGTGATCGCAAACGCATCATCGAGGGTTCGTGACTCGATGAGTGCGGTGAGCCGCTCCGCGAGATCACCCTCCGGGAGCACCGTCTGAAGAGCACCATAATCCCGCTTATCGAGGCAGCCCATCACCTGCTTCTGGTGATCGGCCCCGAGATCGGCGATGAGACTCTTCATCATCGCGAGATGGCCGACACGGAGTTCAAATCTCACCCCGGCAGAAGTGAGGAGATCAGAGCCGACCGCGATCACCTCGGCATCCGCCTGTGCGGTATCCGCACCGATCAGCTCGATACCAAACTGCCAGAACTGACGGTAGCGGCCCTTCTGTGGCCGTTCATACCGGAAACAGTCCCCGAAGTAGTACCACCGGACCGGCCTGTTCAGCACCTTCGCCTCATTGACATACATCCGGAGGACCGGGGCGGTCAGCTCGGGACGGAGCGAGAGATCACGGCCTCCCTTATCCTGGAATGCGTACATCTCCCCGATAATGCCTTCGCCGGAACGTATAGTGAAGAGTTCGAGATGCTCAAATTCGGGTGTTGCAACCTCCCGGTATCCCCACCGCGATACCGCCCTGCGTAATGTCTCCTCAACACCCCTCCGTTCTTCCAGTTCATCCGGGAAGAAATCCCGGGTTCCTCTCGGTCTCTGAATCATCACATACCACGTCGCTTATCTCTTCTGTATCCTGACCGCGCCGAGGAACCGCTCAAGGGAACCCTCGCTTGTCCAGACCCGCTCACGCTCATCCTGCCCCTGCATATACAGGGCACCGAGGACGAGAGCGATCCCGATGAAAGGCTGATTGAAATCCGCTGCTGCAACACCTGCAAGCCCCGTCGCCGACCAGAAGACTCCCCGGAGGGCTGCCCTCCGATACCCGGCTTTGCCTGTCCGCCCGTAGATCCGGAGGTCGCGGAGCCAGAGGAAGATGACGACGGCGGCTCCAAAACAGGTGACGTAGAAGAGGATATTCATGCAATGCACTTAATATGCGCCTCATCCCTTGATAATAATAATCATGGCGAAACATCCATTCCTGATGGATCTCCTGGAGGAGGTACGGACCGGGAAGAGAACCCCGCAGGAGGCTCTGGAGGAGATCTCCGGACTCCGGGTTGAGGAGGTGGGATCCCTTGCCAGGATCGACCTTGGGCGGACCCTCCGTTGCGGGATCCCCGAGGTCGTCCTTGCGGAAGGGAAGGATACCCCGCACCTTGTTGCAATCATGAAACGCTATCTTGAGACGACCGGCCGGTGCATTGCCAGCCGGGCGACTGAAGAGCAGGCAGATGCGGTGCGGAGTGGGATCCCGGATGCCTCCTGCGAATACTCCCCGGATGCACGGATGATCATCCTCTCAGATGGCAGACCGGTACCGAAGACAGGCGGAACGGTTGCGATCATCACCGCCGGCACCTCCGATATCCGTGTCGCCGAGGAGGCGCGGATCATTGCCGAAGAGATGGGGTGCACCACCCTCACCGCATATGATGTCGGTGCGGCAGGGATCCACCGCCTCTTCCCGGCACTTCAGAAACTCAAGGATGCCGATGCCTATATCGTCTGTGCAGGGCGTGAAGGAACACTCCCTGCCGTCGTTGCAGGGCTTGTCGGCCGACCGGTCATCGGGGTGCCGGTCTCGGTCGGGTACGGGTACATGGGGAAAGGGGAGGCGGCACTTGCGAGTATGCTGCAGTCCTGTGCAGTCCTTGCCGTCGTCAATATCGACGCAGGGTTCACTGCAGGGGCCTTCGCTGCGCAGATCGCTCACGGAGCAGGTCGATGATCCGGCGCGGATTCTATATCGGCCGGTTTCAGCCCTACCATAACGGCCACCAGGCAGTCCTGGAAGGGATTGCGGATGAGGTTGATGAGATCATCATCGGTGTCGGGAGTGCCCAGCTCTCGCATGACACCCAGAATCCGTTTACCGCCGGAGAACGGGTGCTGATGATCACCCGCGCGCTTGAAAGTATCGACTGCCCCTTCTATGTCATTCCTATCGAGGATATCAGAAGAAACGCCCTCTGGGTCTCGCATGTCACCTCGATGTCACCCCCGTTTGAGATCTGCTATACATCAAACCCGCTCGTCATCCAGCTCTTCAGGGAAGCAAATATCAGAGTCAAATCACCTCCGATGTACCAGCGTGAGTCTCTCTCCGGAACGACGATTCGTCAGAGAATCCTTGATGGTGAGCCATGGGAGAGCTATGTCCCTGGGCCGGTGGTGGATGTCATCTCCGAGATCGATGGCGTTCAGCGGCTCAGAACCATAGCAGAGACCGATTGAACATTTATAGACCAGAGGACAAGGTACAGGGTAGCAATGGCACAGAAGAAACCCACCCCACCCTTTGCAGCAGCCATCTCCCGGTACTGGTACCTGACACCAGGGGTTGCAGTGCTTGGTATCGTCCTCGTCTATATGGGGGTCACCCTTCCCCTTCCGATCTATGCCTCACCAGGCATATGGGGCTGCTTCATCGCATCCCTCCTCCTCTGCGGGATGGCTTTTGCAGATCCACGCCGGGATCTCGTTTCAATGTTCACCCCGCTCTATGCGATCATCTTCTTCTTCCTCCCCGGTGACATCCCCTTAGGCCTCCCGCTCTTCGTCTTCTTCACCTTCACCATCGTCATCCTGACGATACGGCTCCAATGGCGTATCCACAAATGGGATGGAGACAGGAAGCAAACCCGTTCAGAGGATGCTCAGCCTGAAAAAGATCAGTACTGAAACGTACGTGCCGGAATGAGTGAGATAACCCTTCCGGCAATCCGGATCTCGTCCTCCTGATCAGCAGTCAGAATATATCCCCTCTCCAGACCGAAGTGATCCATCGCCTCCAGCAGCCCGCCCACCTCTCTCTCTTTATTCCGGCTGGTGACCTCATAGCAGACCTGGATTGCCTGTATGACTACCGCCTTCTCTTTCACAACAAAGTCACACTCTCCCTTCTCGCGGAAATAGAAGATCTCCCGATATCGTCTCCGCAACTCCAGAAAGACATGGTTCTCAAGAAGCCTGCCCAGGTCATCCGAAAATCCTATGGAGTTTGCCCGTATGAGCCCGTTATCGATGGCATACACTTTTTTTGGGTTAACCTGCCTGACTCTTGGGGAATAGGAAAACCGCGGTACGGTAAAGAGGATATACGCATCTTCAAGAAGATCCATATAGGATGACAGGGTAGTTACCGAACCGATCTCCGGAAACGTCTTCTGAAGCCGGGAGAGGGTAACCTCTCCTGATATATTCCCAAGCAGATAGACGGCGAGATCTGTTATAATGCCTGGATTTTTGATTAGGTGACGAAATACGATATCCCTGGCGATAATATCCATGAGCAGGTTCCCAAGAACCTCATCAAGACCTGTTCTGAGGTACTCCGGAAAACCCCCGGAGAAGAGGAAAGCCTGAAATGAATCGAATGAATCCTCCCTGTTCATATACAGAAGGTATTCCTGATATGAGAATGGAAATAGTTCTATACGCAGGTTTCTCCCGGTCAGTTTTGTTCCAAGCTCCCGGCTCAGAAGAGAGGCATTAGATCCGGTGATTATCACCTTCTTATTCTGATCCAGAAGGTATCGCACATATGATTCCCAGCCTGGGAGGTTCTGGATCTCGTCAAAGTAATAGAGATCCCGGTCTCCAAACTCCTCAATGAAGACCTCCTGAAGTAGCTCAATCTCCTTGAGATCAAAGCTACCCAGACGGGGATCCTCAAAATTCATGAAATAAAATTCCTCCTCTCTCTTCATTGACTGAAGAAGGAGCGTGCTTTTACCACATCTCCGGATACCGGATATGATGACGGCAAAATTCAACAGAGGCTTCACCTTCCCGAGATCCCCCCGTATTATTCCGAATTCGCGATTTTGAAGCATATTCCTCTGAGATATGAGAATCCGCGAGAGTTCACTCTTCAGGAGCATACCAGTACAGGAAGAGGAGAACTCATAAAACTATCCATTTCAAATGGAAACTATTGATCATTTGGAATGGAAGCTTTTGATCAATACAAATGGAAAGCCATTGTACTGAAACTCCCGACATCACTGTACAACGGGAAAAATGAAGAGATCCGATCAAGGACTAGAATGAGTCAAGGGAGACGGTACCGAAGTCATCGGCTATCTGCCTGACGTTGGTGACGCCAAACGCGGTCTGGACGATCTCAAGATCCAGGGCGACCGCGGCATCAACCATATAATCGAGGATATCGACGGAGAGCTCCTTCTTCTCGCGTGACTTGCGCATCTGGTCGAGGAGAAAGGTAACCTTCGAAGGGTCCTCGCTTCTGAGCTTTGCGAGGGTGACAACACACATCGAAATGCGGGTGAGGTTTCTATCCGATCCGGTGATGGTATCGAAGAAGTTCTTCAGCACCTGTGCCTGATAGACCTCGCCTGCCATACGTATACTCTTCTCTTGATTGATATTACTTTAACCTGTCGCTCATTTACTTCGCTGTGCTGACGATCCGGATGATATCCCCACTCTTGAGCTCTGTCGAGTCTTTCACCCGCATCTTTGTCCGCGCGTCAACCGCATAGAGGAATCCCTTCCCGATATCGGTATGAACACGGTACGCAAGATCCCGGGGGGTCGAACCCCGCCTCATCAGGAAGGCATCCGGGAGGATCCGGTTCTTTCCATCGGTGAAATGGGTCTCATCCTCGACGGGATAGACGACGATCATATCAAGGAGCGAAAAGACTGCCCTGTTCACCGCCTCCTGCACACCGGTTCCATTGAACCTCTGCATCACCGCCCTGACCATTGAGAGCCCCTTCTCCTGCTGCGGAGTGAGGGTTCCACCCGGTTTGACCGTAAAGTCGGGATCACCAGGAAGATAGGAGATAACCCCGGCAGAGACGGCTCCTCTGAGGGCGAGCTCTGCCGCTGCCGTTGTCCTGACGACCTCCGGAGGAAATGCCGCAAGGAGGTCTGGTGATGCGAGATCAGCCTTGTTCGCAACCGTCACCATCGGCTTGTTGATGGCAATCAGGGCATCGGCAAACCGGCAGAGTGCATCGCCATCGGCGGTGAAGAGATCGACATCGGTCTCTGCGAGTGCGGATCTGATATCATCAGCCGTCATCGAGAGCCCGGCAAGCCCTTCTGCAAGAAGGTCGACGAGTGCCGCCTCCTTCCCCTGGGCAGCACGGGCAAGGCGCGGGAGATGCTTCTCAATAATGCCTGCAACCCACATTGCCATCTCGAACCTGAGGAACCGGATATCCTCCATCGGATCATGGCTCCCCGGATCAACGGGGTTCCCCTCGGCATCCGTCCCCCCGCTTGCATCCACGATCTGAATGATCGCATCGGCAGCCCGGAGGTTGTCAAGAAACTGATTGCCAAGCCCCTTCCCTTTGTGGGCATCCGGGACAAGACCCGCGACATCGATGAGACCGACATTGATGAACCGGAATCCGTCATGGCAGTGTCCACAGTCAAGGTCAAGCTCACGGCACGGGCAGGGAGACCGGACATAGGCGACACCATTGTTTGCATCGATCGTTGTGAACGGATAGTTTGCGATCTCGACATCCGCCAGGGTCGCCGCCTTAAAGAACGTGGACTTGCCACAGTTTGGTTTACCAGCAAGAGCAAGCGTGATCATAGTAATTCACTTGTACGACCGATGCATATTAAGATACATGGGCTACATCACACGAGAAACGGCATACTTTGACAAGCCAGGAAAAGAGAATACCGCAGATGTGGTTCATCTCGCGGTCGAACGGGCGCGCCTGCTGAATTGTACGCAGATCGTGGTCGCCAGCACCAGCGGGAAGACCGCACTCGCGTTCCTTGATGCGGTCCGGGGAACCGGGATACGCCTCGTTGTCGTCTCGCATGTCGTCGGCTTCTCAAAGCCCGGCGTCTGGGAGTTCTCCGAAGATGCCGCTGCAACCCTCAGAGCCGAAGGCCATACCATCGTCACCGGAACACATACCCTCTCCGGGCTTGAACGCGCCCTCTCACGTTCAGAGCGTGTCGGTGGAGGCTCACGATCCGAAGCGATTGCCGAGGCGCTCCGCCGCGTTGTTGCCGTCGGGCTGAAGGTTGCGGTCGAATCGGTGCTGATCGCAGCAGACCAGGGCGCCATCCCGATCGAAAATGAGGTGATCGCGGTCGGCGGGACTGCCACCGGCGCAGACTGTGCCGCTGTCATCCGGCCTGCACATACAGCCACCTTCTTCGATCTCCAGGTCAGGGAGATCATCGCGATGCCAAGGAACCGGTAACCATGATCCGTGAAGCACTCGCAGATACCGTCGGGCTCCTGAAGCGCAGGCCGCTCCTCTGGCTCTCCGGCCTTCTCATCGCAGCAGTCACAGCAGGCGATATCCTGATCACGGGATCAGATCCCCTCGCAGGCGGGCAGTTCCAGATCCTCGCTCTCCTCGTCTATCCGTTCATCATCGCCGCAAGCTATGGGATCATCAGGGAGGATTCAAATGATCCGTCCGTCTATCTCCGGTACGGGCTCTCATACTACTTCCGGGTCCTCCTTCCGCTCCTCGTCATCATCTTTGCAAGTATCATCACCATCATGCTGGTGATTGGCACGACGACGCTGATTGGAATACCGCCAACCGCTGATTTCACCATGATGATAGCGATGTGGATCATGATTCCGATCTTCCTCTTCACCTACTTCTACGACACATTCGTCGTCTTCCGGGATGAGAAGATCTTCGACTCGCTCCGTGCGAGCATCACGCTGGTCATGGTCCATGGCTGGAAGGTGCTCCTCTTCATCGCCGCAAACATCATCATCCTGCTTGGCATCCTCTTCGGCCTTGCATTCCTCTGGATGGGTCTCCTCTGGGAGAAGATGGCGGAGGTTGCAGAGATGGATCCGGATCTCATCAGCGCAATGACCGGCGATGAGGTGATGGCACTCCTCGGACCTGATGCCCTCACAGCAACCGCAGTCGTCCTCTTCATCTGGGCACTCATCGCCACCCCCTTCACCCTCACCTTCAAGGCGGCCTTCTTCAGGAGACTGGAGAAGATCTCTGTCATTCAACAGGAGATCGGTGAGTATGATGAGAAGGGGCGGTGGTATAAGTACTGAGAAGGGGGAATTCCCCTTCATGCCCCACACCCTCAGAGTGTGATTCAGACTCTTTTTTTGCAAAAGGCCGGAACGCGAACCGCACGCAATCCAAAATAAGGCAGCAGATACCGATCTCCTGATCAGATCAGCACAAGCACCAGCACTGCTGCTGCAACCCCGCCCCCGAAGGTTGCAATGAGGTTCGTCCCGGAATTACCGATGATCCCACGGTTTTCGATAGTTGCACCGACGATACTGTCGATATTTGTCCCGATGAGCCCGGCAAGGGTGCAGATGAGGAAGACCGGGAGTGTGATCATCCCGAGGAGCACCGCAAGGCCGGAGATGATCAGGGAGCCAACAAGCGCCGCCATCTCGCCACGGAGGGTCACCCCCCCGTTTGTCCCTTCCGGAACGGGCTGAAACGTCGTGATCATGTACGGGCGGCCCCCGGTGACCCCTATCTCCGAGGCGACGGTATCAGCCGTCGCCGTTGCGATGCTCCCGACAAAGATGGCGACCCAGAGCGGATCGTGTGTGATCCCAAAGACGATCGCCGCACAGGTCGCCACAAGGCCGTTTGAGAAGGCATTTTTATATCCCCGGGCACCCCCACGCTCCTGCTCAACCCCCATCAGCTGCTTCTTTCGGTACTGGTATCTGGTGCTGGCCGATCCGATGATGAAGAAGGCGAGCATCACCAGGAACCAGCGGGCATCGGCAAAGACGATCAGAAGAATGCCGATGAGCGCACCCGAGAAGAGGCCGGAGAGGTCAGCTGCACCAACACGGAACGATGAGTACCCGAAGAGGAGCGCTATCGTCACCGCAAGGATCAGGAGCAGGATATTAACCTGGAAGTCAAGCTCGAGGAAGAGGAACATCGTCATCGCCACCCCGAGCATGATGATCATATACGCATCCTCACGGGTCGCAAGGATAGACCTGAGGAGGAGGGCAACAAGCACACCGATGATCAGGACCAGAGGCTGAATATTCCCAAGATATGCCATCACGATGAGGGCTCCAAGGGTTGCGCCCGCAGTATAATGGATATAGGCAAGCTTCTCCTCACCACCGGCCCGGAATGCTAATTCGCCAAGCGTCACGATTGCCACTGTCCCCCCGAATGCAACCAGCGGCAAAAGGCCGGCGCCATAGAGGATCGCCGTCACCCCGAGTGCCAGGGAGATATACTGAGTACCGCGGATCAGGTACAGGACAGCCGAGAATGCGATGACAAAGATTGAGAAGAGCCACGCTGGCTGAATATACGGGGCAAGCAGGATACCAAGGATGGCGATACCCGTGGCCAGCAGGAGGCGTGGCTGAATCTTCATGGATACTAAAGGTTTGGTCAAATAGAGAGAAGAATCTTCGTACAGGCTCGTCCGGTTGTGCGAACAGTATATCAGATGACGATGACAACCAGATATAAATGTCGTCACCAGAGGATCTCGATAAAACCTATGATTATGCCGGGGTTGAGCAACGATGGCTCGATACATGGCGTGACGAAGACTTCTACTTTGACCGGGCCTCAACAAAGCCGAGGTACATCATAGACACACCACCGCCGTACCCGACCGGCAGACTGCATATCGGCCATGCATTGAACTGGGTCTACATGGATATCATCGCGCGGTATAAGCGGATGCGCGGATACAATGTCATGTTTCCACAGGGCTGGGACTGCCATGGCCTCCCGACCGAGGTGAAGGTCGAGGAGATCCATGGGATCACAAAAAATGATCTCCCACGACATGAGTTCCGGGCAATGTGCCAGGAGCTGACCCGTGAGAACATTGAGATGATGCGCCGCTCCATCAGGGTAATGGGCTTCTCTGTGGACTGGAGCAACGAGTACATCACGATGGAGCCGGAGTACTACAGCCTGACACAGGCATCATTCCTCAGGATGCTCAAATCTGGGTACATCTACCAGTCCGATCATCCCGTCAATTACTGTACCCGGTGTGAAACCGCCATCGCATTTGCGGAGGTTGCATATACGGAGAATACCACCCTCCTCAATTACTTCACCTTCGATGGCGTTGAGATCGCAACAACACGGCCCGAGCTCCTCGGAGCCTGTGTCGCCGTCGCCGTCCACCCCGATGATGAACGGTACACCAGCCTCAGAGGGGGAACCCTCACCGTCCCGCTCTTCTCATACCAGGTCCCGGTTATCGAGGATGAGACGGTCGATCCCTCATTCGGATCAGGCGCTGTGATGATCTGTACATTTGGCGACAAACAGGATGTCGTCTGGTGGAAGACACACAATCTTGACCTCCGGAAAGCGATCGATCACACCGGCAGGATGACCGCCATCTGCGGACCCTATACCGGGATGAGGGCGAAGGAGTGCCGCGACGCCATCCTCGCCGATATGACAAAGGAGGATATCCTGATCCGCCAGGAGGAGCTCCCCCAGCGTGTCGGCACCTGCTGGCGGTGTGAGACACCGATCGAGATCCTCTCTGAACGACAATGGTTTGTCAGGGTCAGACCCGATGAGATCACCGAAGCCGCAAAGGAGATCACCTGGTTCCCGGAGCATATGCTCACCCGGCTCCTGAACTGGACATCCCAGATGGAATGGGACTGGTGCATCTCCAGGCAGCGGCTCTTTGCCACCCCGATTCCGGTCTGGTTCTGTACAGCCTGTGGCGAATTACTCACCCCCGATGAGGCTGATCTCCCCATTGATCCGACGGTCGAATCCCCCTCGACACCCTGTCCGTCATGCGGATCAACAGAATGGGAGGGAGAGACCGATGTCCTCGATACCTGGATGGACTCATCCATATCCCCGCTCGTCGTCTCAGGATGGGACGGGAAGACCACCCCTGCGCTCTATCCGACCCAGCTCCGCCCCCAGGGCCATGATATCATCAGGACATGGGCATTCTACACCATCCTCAGATCCCTTGCCCTCACCGGTGAGAAGCCCTGGGAAGGCATCCTCATCAACGGGATGGTTCTTGGAGAGGACGGATTTAAGATGTCAAAATCCAGGAACAACGTCATCTCTCCCGATGAACTGATCGACAAGTACGGCGTCGACGCCCTCCGGCAATGGGCCGCTGCCGGCGGCGCAACCGGATCCGATATCACCTTCTCATGGAACGACGTCGTCGCGGCATCACGATTCCAGACGAAGATGTGGAACATCGTCCGGTTCTCCCTCCTTCAGATACGCCGGGATGAGATCAGACCAGATCCAACCACAGAACTTGCGGACCGCTGGCTGCTTGCACACCTGAGGAAGACCGTCGACGAGGTGACAACGGCACTTGACAACAACCAGTTCGACCGGGGGCTGAAGGCACTCCGGGACTTTGCCTGGTCAACCCTTGCAGACAACTATCTTGAGCTCGTCAAGGGGAGGCTCTATGGCGACACGCCGTCCCGTTCCGGTGCGGCATCCACCCTCAGGACGACCCTTGATGCCCTATGCCGCTGCATGGCACCCTATACACCATTCTTTGCAGCAGAGTGCTACCATCACCTCACCGGAGAGAGGGTCATCGACCAGGAATGGCCGGCTCTCCCGGAGTACGATGAGAAGGACCTGGAAGACGGGGATCTCGTTGTCACCATCGTCTCACTCCTGAGGAAGTACAAACATGATGAAGGGCTTGCCTTAAACGCCCCTCTCGGCCATGTCACCATCTATACTCCGGGCATCTCGTTCAATGATGGCGGCGATGCAGGAAGGACGGTAAACGCTGATATTGACTGGCGATCCGCTGCACCGAATCTAGATCGGATCGTCTCGGATATCACCTTCAACATGGGGATCATCGGCCCCACCTTCAGAAAACAGGCCGGCGCCGTCATGCAGGCGATCCGTGATCTCCCGATTGAGACCCTGAAGGAAGGCATCACCTCGGTCAGGATTGGAGATGATGAGATCGCAATTCCTGACGGGGCCTATACCCTTGTTCACTCCTACGCAATCGAGGGAGAAGAGGTCGATATCCTCACGATCAGGGATGTCGTCCTCGCAATTCATAAACGCGCCTGATCTCCTCTGCAACAAAGGAGGCGATCACCCCCCTCTCTTCTTCGGCATCAACCAGGATGAATCGTGAAGGCTCCGCCTCTGCCCGTGCCAGATACTCCGCCCACACTGCGGTGAGAACCTCCTCCCTCTCAAAATGCTCACGGGTACCATTCTCGTCAAGCCGCTCAAGCGCACGATGAACCGGGAGAACAAGAAGGAATGTGAGATCCGGCTGTATCGACCAGCCCTCGTGAAGAGCGGCCAGCCAGCGCCGGGGATCCGGGAGATGCCCCTGCAGGGTTACCTGCTGATATGCAAACCGGGAATCGGTATAGCGATCCGATATCACCATCCGGCCGTCATCAAGGGCAGGTCGGATGACCGATGCACAATGCATCGCGTGATCGGCAACAAAGAGGAGCGCCTCGGCGATCGGATCGACCTCCTCGGCGATGGCCTGACGGACGACCCGTCCGATCCATGTTGCACCGGGCTCACGGGTAAAGAGGGGATCAATATCGGAGAGCTCCTCCTTCAGCGAGGCAAGGAGGGTGCTCTTCCCCGCGCCGTCAATCCCCTCGATCGTTATCAGCAGAAGAGACCCCTCCTGATGAGATCAGGTGGTATGGCTCCGGTATGAAGCGCAGTTGCGATAATCGCGCCATCAAACCCGGCATCATGGAGGATGCCAAGATCCTCCTCACCCCGGACACCCCCTCCATAGAAGAGGGAGAGATCGGTTGCCGATCGGATACGCGCCGCCTCGCCGGGATCGATCCCTGAGGAAGACCCTACAGCGGTGATCTGTAAATAAATACATCCATCAAACTGCATCGTCTCTGCGCGGGAGAGGAGGGAGACCGGATCCTCACCGGTCGGGACGACGTGCCCATCCTTCACATCCACACTGAGATATCCGCCATAAAAACCAGAGAGATCCGGCCCTGCCGTCTCGGTGCCGATGACATTCTCAATAAAGGGTGCTCTGAGGATATCACCGGGAAACCGGCATCCACGATCCAGATAGCAGCGGTCGACGAGCCCGGAGAAGCCGAGAACAAGCTCATCATGGGATCCGGTTCCGGCAATCCGGTCGAGATCAGCGATATACAGATACCGCGGACGGATCACGTTGAGATATCCTCCCGGCTCCGCCGTCGGGGAGAGTCCCCAGGTGAGCGGTGTATAGGAAGATCGATTCCCGGACCTCCCATGCACCACCTGGCCACCCAGGAGATCCATTGCACAAACGAGCTTCATCATGAAACGTAATCACTATTATCCTCCGGGATCATTAAGTTCTATGCAATTGCTTGTCAGCCCGAGTTCTTTGGAAGAGGCGAAATTCTCTCTTTCAGCTGACATTATCGATGTGAAGCGTCCTGCAGAGGGATCCCTTGGTGCAAACTTCCCATGGGTAATCCGATCTATCAAGGAACTGGCCGGAATGAAGCCTGTATCTGCTGCCATCGGTGATTTCTCCCCGAAACCAGGAACAGCCGCGCTTGCAGCGTATGGTGCAGCCTGCGCAGGTGCCGATTATGTCAAGATTGGACTCTTGTTTTCAGATCAGGATGATGCGCGTTCGGTGATCCAGGCCGTCGTCAGGGCGATCAAGCCGGAGTTTCCTGAGAAGACGGTCGTCATCGCCGCATACTCAGACTATGAACGCCTCAATGCGATATCCCCGTTTGATATGGCACAGATTGCCGCCGAAGAGGGGGCGGATGTATCCATGGTCGACACAGGAGTTAAGGATGGGAAGAGCACCTTTGAGTTTATGGATGAGAGCGAGCTGACTGAGTTTACACGGGAGAACCGCCGGCTCAATATGAAGACGGCACTTGCCGGAACCCTCAAATTTGAGGATCTTCCCCTCCTCAGAAGGATAGATCCCGATATCATCGGTGTGCGGGGCATGGTCTGCGGCGGCGATCGATCAGGTGTTATCAATCCGGCACTGGTCGAGAAGGCGATTGATCTCATCCGGGGGTAATCATGTTTGAAGAGAAGTTCAAGATCCCATACTCACTGACATTCGATGATGTTCTCCTCGAGCCTGCTGAGTCCTATGTTGAGCCAAGTGAGGCTGATGTCAGATCCAGATTCTCAAAGAATGTTCCTATCCACATTCCGATCTGCAGTTCTGCGATGGATACCGTCACCGAGTCCCATATGGCAGTCACCCTTGCAAGGGAGGGTGGAATCGGTGTGATCCACCGGAACCTCACCGCAGAAGATGAAGCGGAGATGGTCCGGATTGTCAAGCGTGCCGAGGATCTTATCGAACGGCATGTTCTCTTTGTTGAGCCGGAAGCGACCATCATCGCCGTTGAGCGACTGATGAACGAACATGGTATCGGAGGAGTTCCGGTTCTTGAAGATGGCAATCTGGTCGGTATCGTCAGCAGACGTGATATACGGGCAATTGTCGGCAAGCGCGGGAGTGAACCGGTCAACAGGGTGATGACCCATGATCCCATCAGTGTCAATGAATCCATCACCCCTGAGCAGGCCCTTGAGATCATGTACACAAACAAGGTGGAACGGCTCCCCGTCCTTCATGCTGATGGGGGCCTGCTTGGAATCATCACGATGCAGGATGTCCTCGAGAAGCGGCAGTTCCCCCGTGCAAACAGGGATGAACATGGCCGCCTCCGGGTGGCAGCAGCCGTTGGCCCATTCGACTTTGAACGTGCGATGCTCCTTGATGACGCAGAGGTTGACGCCCTCGTCGTCGACTGCGCCCATGGCCATAACATGAAGGTCGTCAAGGCGTTCCGCGAGATTAAGGAGAGCGCAAAGGCCGACTGCGTTGCAGGGAATATCGCAACACGGCAGGCAGCAGAAGAGTTTGTGAATGATGTCGATGGGATCAAGGTCGGTATAGGTCCGGGATCGATCTGTACAACCCGGATCGTCGCCGGTGTCGGAGTACCCCAGATATCGGCCATCGCGGCGGTTGCGGATGTGATGAACGGTACAGGAGTCCCGGTGATCGCTGACGGTGGCATCCGGTACTCAGGTGATGTCGCAAAGGCGATCGCTGCGGGTGCGGACTGCGTGATGATGGGGAGTATGCTTGCAGGAACCGATGAGTCGCCCGGCAGGATAATCGTCATCAAAGGACGGCGGTACAAGCAGTACCGTGGAATGGGATCGCTTGGTGTCATGACAGGCGGCCAGTCAAGTGACCGGTACTTCCAGTCAAAGGGGATCGGTGCAACAAAGTTTGTGCCGGAAGGTGTCGAGGGAGCAATCCCCTATATCGGCGAGGTATCTGATATCATCTACCAGATTATCGGCGGCCTCAAGTCGGCGATGGGCTATACCGGTGCAAAGACGATCACTGACCTCCAGAAGCGGTCACGTTTTGTCAGGATCACCTCAGCGGGATACAACGAGAGCCATCCACATAACATCATGATAACAGATGAAGCCCCGAACTATCGGCTCACCTGATACCAACTTTTTTATACTAAAAATCCTAACATAATGTTAGTATGCTTAATCACGTCGAGGTTTCCCGCCTGCTCGACATCCTTGGAAATCGTAATCGAAGGCGGATTATCGAGCTGCTTCGGCAAAAACCCTGTTTTGTCACCGAGATATCCGACCGTCTCATCATATCACCAAAAGCGGTGATCGATCATCTCGGTATGATGGAGCGGGAGGCACTCATCTCCTCCTTCCTCGATGAACGGAGGAGGAAATATTATTATCTCTCCCAGGAATTTGACATCGTCGTCTCGATGAGGAAGAACGGAGACGGGATGCGGGTGGCAGGCCTCCCTTCAGCCGATCTCCGTCTTATCGAATCCCTCTCAATGCTCAGGCGCATGGCACGGGCACGGGAGAGTATCCTTGACACCCTTGAGAATCTTGAGCATGATATCGAGGCGACGATGAACGATATCTTCAGGATGAGCAGGGGGGTCTGTGAAGACGACCTGGATCTTGATATCATCATCACGCTCTCCCACCAGGATCTCACCCTCGGCGAGCTCGTCGAAGTGATGGAGAGGGATCCAGAGGCGGTCACTATAGCGCTTGGGCGTCTGGGATCAAGGGGTATCGTCACGAAGGAGGGGGAACGGTACAGGATTGCCGGGATGTATGGAGCAGTACAGACCTGAAGATGAGTACAGGAAGCGTCCCGGAACCCTGCGGATCATTGGGTGTATCCTCAGGCCCGAAGGCGGATTTGGCGGGTACCTTCTGGTTCCAACCTACTCCCCCCCGGCTGATCTCCCATTTGAGATGATCGAGACAGAAAACCGGATTTATATCACCGCCGGACTCCCGCCTGAGAATATGTTGAAATCGGCACCCTATGCCAGGATCGAGAGGGAGAGAGTTGCCATCGTCGTCAACGAACACGAGACCTGGATACCCCTCCCGACCAGGATCAATGTCTTCCATTCAAATTACACGGTGCGCAACGGGGTGATGGATATCCTCTGCCGCAAACCGGTCTTCTTCACCCTCTGAGAGATTGAATCGCCCGCCGTGCCATATCCCGGACATACGGGTTCTCGTCATCAAGGAGCGGTGTAATATCCTGAATAACAGCAGGATTGCCAAGACTGCCGAGCCCTTTGGCTGCCATGTACCGGACATGATCCCTCTCATCCTGGAGGGATCTTCTGAGATGAGGAAGCGTCTGGGAACTCTTCATCTCCCCGAGTGCCTCGCAGGCACGGTACCGGACTATCCACCACTGATCCTTCAGAAGTGCTGCAAGCTCAGGAATAGCCCCCTCACCGATGGAGGTAAGGAATGCGGATGCCGAGGCCCGGACCGTTTTATCATCATCCCGCAGTGCCGCAATGAGATGAGGGATGGCACGGCGGCCATCCATCGCTGTAAGAGATCTCAGATGGGTTATCTTCTCGTCGGCAGATGGTGCGGTAAGCATTGCTGTCACAGTCTCCTCAAAAGAGACGGTGCTCCTCTCATCCGGATGAAGATGCATGATCTCTCTTTGCCCTGCCATACTATCTTCTTTTGGAAGATAGATCCGTATGCGGGAACAAATATCTGCATCAAGCCCAATGGTATCAATGATCATAATGGACGGAGATGCCATCATCCGGGATGATACGACAGATCAGGTCCTCATAAACACACCGAAGGTCTTCTTTAACCGTGAACTCTCCTGGATACAATTTAACCGAAGAGTCCTCGAGGAGGCATGGGAGAGCGACCACCCGCTCCTTGAGCGGGTCAAGTTCCTCTCGATATTCTCAAACAATCTCGATGAATTTGTGATGATACGCCTCTCAGGACTCTGGCGCCAGGTGGCAGCCGGGGCACTGGAGCGCCCCCCCGATGCCCTCTCACCAGCAGAACAGATCGCAGGGATCCGATCAGAACTCCTCCCCCTCCTTGAAGAGGCGACAGAATGCTGGGAGGAGTATCTGCTCCCCCGGCTCCGTGATGAAGGGATCTTCATCCACAGGATGGACGATCTCCCCCCGGAGTGGAGAGAAAAGGCCCGTGAACGGTTTATAAAGGATATTTTTCCGATCATTACACCGATGGCCTTTGATGTCTCCCATCCCTTCCCGTTTATATCCAACCTCTCGCTGAATCTTGCCGTGGTCATCAACCACCCGCAGCGTGGCCGACTCTTCTCAAGGGTCAAGGTACCAAGGGGTATTGTAAAACGGTTCATCAGGCTCGTGGAGATGCCGGATACAGGGAAGAGACACTATCATTTCGTCATGCTTGAAGACCTCATTGCTGATAACCTCGATCTCCTCTTCCCAGGGATGGACGTGGAGGCGGCATACCCATTCCGGGTAACGAGGGATGCAGACTTTGAGATCGAGGAGGACGAGGCATCAGATCTCCTCACCAGCATCGAGGAAAGTGTCGAGCACAGGCGGATAGGCCAGCCTGTACGGCTTGAGGTGGACAGATCCGTCCCATCCTGGATCCGGGAGATGCTCGCGGGAAAACTTCATCTCCATCCAAGCCAGGTCGATACCAGCACCGGGCCGATCGGGATGGCAGACCTGATGGAGCTGACGGGAATCAACCGGCCCGAGCTGAAAGACCCGCCATTTCTTCCGATAACGCCTCCCGGCCTTGAGAATGAAAAGCAGATCTTCGCAGCCATCAGGCAGCGTGACTATCTCCTCTACCACCCCTATGACAGCTTCAACCCTGTGGTGGCATTCATCAGGCAGGCCGCCCGTGATCCGGATGTCCTTGCCATCAAACAGACACTCTACCGGGCCGGCACCAACTCTCCCATCGTTGAGGCCCTGATGGAGGCGCGTGAACGCGGCAAGCAGGTGACGGTCCTTGTGGAGCTGAAGGCACGCTTCGACGAGGAGAATAACATCGTCTGGGCACGGGCGCTGGAGCGTGCCGGGGTGCATGTCGTCTATGGCCTCGTCGGCCTGAAGGTCCATGCCAAACTCTCTATTGTCATAAGGCGGGAAGGCGAGAGGCTCGTCACATATACACACATCGGAACCGGAAACTACAATGCCCAGACGGCGCGGGTCTATACCGATCTCGGCATCTTTACCGCTGATCCCGATGTCGGATCCGATGCCGCCGATCTCTTCAACGCGCTCACCGGATACTCGGCAAAGAGGCGATACCGAACATTCCTCGTCTCCCATGGAAAGGACGGTCTGATGCGTGATGATATCATCATGAGAATTAACCGGGAGATCCAGCGCCACCGTGAGACCGGTGACGGCTGCATCGTCTTCAAATGTAATGCCCTTGTCGATCCCGCCTGTATAGCGGCACTCTACAGGGCATCGGAGGAGGGGGTCAGAATTCACCTCCAGGTACGGGGGATATGCTGCCTCAGGCCAGGAGTACACGGCCTTTCCCGAAATATCACCGTCTCTTCCATTGTAGGGCGTTTCCTTGAGCACACACGAATTTTTTACTTCAGGAACGGCGGGGAAGAGGACGTCTTAATCGGATCTGCGGACCTGATGCCACGAAACCTTGATCGGAGAGTGGAGATCCTGTACCCGGTACGGGATGCAACGATCCGGCAGAGGCTGATCGAGAAGATCCTCTGGATACATCTCAAGGATACCCTGAAGATGAGACTGATGAACGAGAACGGCCGGTACCAGCGGCAGGAACTCGGACCGGAACCCCTGGACTCGCAGGGGTGGATGATCACAAACAGGGGGGCCTGGCATGACGCATGATCTCACATCCACGGAGTATTACATCAATCGGGAGCTCTCCTGGCTCTCCTTTAACCGCAGGGTGCTTGCAGAGGCACATGATGATGGACATCCCCTCCTTGAGCAGGTAAAGTTCCTTGCAATCTGCGGTGCAAATCTTGACGAATTCTTCATGGTCCGGGTATCAGGACTGAGACACCAGATCAAAGACGGGGTCTGGAAAGCTCCTCCTGACGGAATTATGCCGGTGGATCTTCTCTGGAGGATTCAGATTGAGGTGGATGAACTCTACCGCCTCTATGATACATGCTGGCGGGAGAGGCTTCTTCCGAAACTGACAGACGCCGGTGTCTCGATCATCGCAATGGCTGATCTCAGCGATGAGGAGAGGGAGTATGTCCAGGAATACTTCATAACGACGATCTACCCCATCCTGACACCAATGGCGATCGATGCCGCACGCCCGTTCCCTTTCATCTCAAATCTCTCGGTGAACCTTCTCGTCGTCCTCCGCTCCGCCGAGCAGAGGCAGTACCTTGCGAGGGTGAAGATCCCGACACTCACCTTCGGGAGGTTTGTCCCGGTAGAGACAGGAAAGGGCACATCCAGGAACAGGTTCATCCTGCTTGAGGATCTCATCGCCGAGAATCTCGGTGTTCTCTTCCCAGGAATGAGGGTGGAGCGATCATACCGGTTCCGCCTGACACGGGATGCGGAGATCAAGGTTGTCATCGATGAGGCATCGGATCTCCTCACTGCAGTCGAGGAGAGTATCGAGTGCCGGAGGACCGGAATGCCGGTCAGACTTGAGGTTGATTCCGGGATGCCTGCGGACCTCATCCTCCTCCTCTCGGAACGGCTCGGCCTGAGCCAGGGTGATATCTATGGCGTCGGATCCTTCATCGGGCTTGCCGATCTCTGGCAGCTCCACAATCTGCCCCGTCCTGATCTGCTGGATCCCCCGCTCCTCCCCTTTGTTCACCCCGCCCTTGCAGCGGAACGGGATCTCTTTACTGCAATCCGAAATGAGGACTTCCTCTTCTACCACCCCTATGACAGCTTCAATCCGCTCGTCCGGCTCTTCCGCCAGGCCGCAATTGATCCGGATGTCCTTGCCATCAAGATCACCCTGTACCGGATCGATAAAAATTCTCCAATCGTCGATGCCCTGATGAAGGCGAGGCAGCATGGGAAGCAGGTGACGGTCGTCCTTGAACTGAAAGCGAAGTTTGATGAGCAGAATAATATCACCTGGGCACGGGCACTTGAGCATGAGGGTGTGCATGTCGTCTATGGCCATGAGAGGCTGAAGATCCATGCAAAACTTGCCCTCATCGTCAGGAGAGAGCCCGATGGCATCAGACGGTACGTTCATCTCAGCTCTGGAAACTATAACACAGTCACGACACGCATCTACGGTGATATCGGCTACCTGACGGCAGATCCCGAGATCGCAGCAGACATCACCGAACTCTTTAACCTCCTCACCGGCTATGTCGGAAAGGAGGAGTACAGGAAACTCCTTGTCGCCCCGGTAAGCCTCCAGCAGGAGATCATCAGACGGATCGACCGGGAGATTGACCACCAGAGACGACAGGGTGACGGGTATATTGCATTAAAGCTCAACGGCCTTCTCGATCCGGATATCATCAGCGCACTCTACCGGGCAAGCCAGGAAGGGGTGCGGCTTGATCTGAATGTCCGGGGTCTCTGTGCCCTCAGGCCAGGGCTGCCCGGCGTCTCCGAGACCGTTGTTGTGCGATCCATCGTCGGGCGGTTCCTTGAACATGCCCGAATTTACCATTTCCATAACGGAGGCGATGATGAAGTGCTCCTTGGCAGTTCTGATATGATGCAGAGGAACCTGAGACGGCGTGTGGAGGTTCTCTTCCCGGTCAGGGACCAAAGGATACGGAATGCCCTCATCAGAATCCTCAGGATCCATCTGGCAGACAATGTCAAATCATGGCAGCTCCTGCCGGATGGACGGTATGAGAAGATACATCCGGCAGATGGAGAAGAGAGATGCCATTCGCAGAACTGGCTGATCGAACATCATGGTGAATGGCATGGCTGGAAAGAGTAAACAAAGGGTGGATCCGGGTTTCTGTCTCTTTGGCGCAGAGATCATGGGGAAGCTCACCGAAGATCTCCTCTCTGAAGCAGATGGAGTGCGCGAGTCGGACGACATCGAATATATTCACCGTATGCGTGTCGCATCACGCCGGATTCGTGCAGCACTCCCCCTTTTTATCATCTGCTTTCCAGGAAAGGAATATACACGACTCAGGAAGAGCATCAGGGCTGTTACGCGCTCCCTTGGTGACGCACGGGATCTTGATGTCCAGATGGATTTCCTCACCTCATTCCTTGAGACCCTCCCTGATGAGGAGCCTCCTCTCTGGTATGCAGGATTTCTCCCACCAGGTGAGGAGACGGAGATTCTGGTACCGGAGGAGGAGCCACCGGCCCCACCCGAGCAAACAGGAGTTATCAGCAGGATTACTGAGGTCATCCGTCGGATGCGATCCTATCTTGCCGGTGAGATGGCGGTATCTGTTCAGCCTGCACCACCACCGCACTCGCCATCCCTCAGGCCCGGGATTGAATGCCTCCTCCTCAGATGGACAGAACGGCGGGCAGCAATTCAACCGGACGTCATCGCTGCCGTGGATACCTTTGAAGCATCCGGTGTCGGGGAGGAGCTCCTTGCATGGAGCAGGGATCAGATCATCTCCGCACGCCTCGATGGCACCGACAGCCACAGCAGGTATGCGTATGAAACTGCCTACAGGGTTATCAGTGAGAGGATTCTTGATATCTTCTCATATGAACGGTATATTCCGGATCCCGAAGAAGTGAGTAAGCACCATGAGATGCGGATCAGTGCCAAGCAGCTCAGGTATACCATCGAGATCTTCCGGGATCTCTATCCGGACCGGCTGAAAGAGGAGATCCAGTCGATTAAGCACCTGCAGGATCTTCTTGGGGATCTGCATGACTGTGATGTCTGGCTTGAGGTACTGCCTGCGTTTCTTGAAGAGGAGGAGGCACGGGTAACCGCCTTCTTCGGCCATTCCGGGTTCATGCAGGTCATCAGACCGGGGATCATCCACCTTGCACGTGACCGGCGTATCAGGCGCGAGGATCTCTACAGGTCTTTCGCCGCATACTGGGAGACGATGAAGAGTGAGGGGCTCTTCGACCGTCTCAGGCAGAAGATACTTGAACCACTTGTTATCGGCCACCAGAGCACGCATCTCCGGAGCGGGAGTGATCCGATTCGGATCGCCTTCATCAGCGACATCCATGGGAACCTCCCCGCTCTCAATGCTGTTCTTGAGGATGCCCGCCAACGTGGGGCATCCCATATCCTGCATCTTGGCGATCTCGTCGGCTTCGGCCCGTTTCCGGAAGAGGCGATCCGCCGTATCAGGGAAGAGTCGATCACCGGTGTTGCCGGCAATATCGATGCAGATACCCTCCTGATGACGAAGAAACAGTGTAAGAAGAAGGATTCTGAGAAAGAGATCGCCCTCTGCTGGACACGAAGACGCCTCTCAAAAGAGAGCCGGACGTACCTGGCCGGTCTTCCGGGGGAGATCAGGACACGGGCGGGCGAGATATCCATTCTTCTGACCCATGGGAGTCCGATGTCATCCACGGGTCGGATCGGGCCTGATACGCCCGATACAGAGCTCTCAGAGTATGCAGGGTCAGCCGGGGCAGGGGTCATCGCAACCGGCCATACCCACATCCCGTTCGCCCGGTATCTCGATGGCTGCCTCTTCATTAATCCGGGCTCTGTCGGACGGCCCCATGACGGGGATCCCCGGGCATCGTACTGTATCCTGCAGACACAACCCCTCTCGGTCTGCCATATCCGGATCCCATATGATATCGATAGCGTCACGGATGCACTGGAGGCGGCGAAACTTCCCGCAATCTTCAAAACGATACTGCGTCATGGTATCACCATCGAGGAGGCACGGCTCCTGATGCACCTTCCCGAGGAGAAGGGCGATACCATCTCTGCAGGCAAAAGAGCCGAACCGGAGTTTACCTGGTATGAACCGGGAAGGCGGAGTGAATGATAGCTGAAGAGACGGTCGCTTTCATCGATATCGGCACAAATTCGATCCGCCTGCTCGTCGTCCGGCTGAACCAGAATGGGTCGGTGACGGTACTCACGATGCAGAAAGAGGTTGCCAGGCTTGGGGAGGGGGAGTTTGCACACGAGGAGCTCACCCCTGAAGCGATCGGCCGTGGTGTAACCATCTGCAAGAACTTTGTCGATCTCAGCCTTGCATTCGGAGCAACGGAGATGGTTGCCGTGGCAACCTCCGCAACACGGGAGGCAGGAAATGCCGATCAGTTCCTTGAGCTTCTCCAGCGTGAGGCAAATCTGGAGGTACGGGTCGTCTCCGGCAAGGAGGAGGCGCGGCTCATCTACCGGGGTGTTGTCAGCGGGATCGATCTCGGCAGCTCCCGCGCCCTCTTCATCGATATCGGTGGTGGTTCCACCGAGATGATCATCGGTGGTCAGCATGATTACCTCACCCTCGAATCGATGAAGCTTGGTGCGATCCGGCTTACGAACCAGTTCTTCCGGGCTGATGAATCCGGGGTTGTCTCGCGGAAAAAGTACGCACAGATCCAGCAGTTTGTCAGAAACGTACTTGCACAGCCGCTAAACCGTCTGAGAAAGACACCCTATTCGCGGGTCGTCGGCAGTTCAGGGACCATTCAGAACCTTGCTGAGATAGCAGCCCGCCTCTATCCCGCGACATCCACCCCGGATTGTCTCCGGTATGAGGATCTGAGGCTTGTTATCAGGCGATTATGCTCACTGCGGCTGGATGAACGGAGGCGGGTGCCCGGGATCAATCCTGAGCGGGCGGATATTATCATCGGGGGTGCTGTCATCCTTGAGTCGGCGATGAGTGAACTTGGGATCGAAAAAATCTGGATCTCACCCCATGGTCTCCGGGAAGGGCTGCTGATGGAGTACCTCTCACGGATACCAGGCCTTCCCCATGCAGAGAAGATCTCGGTCAGGCGGCGGAGCGTGGTCCAGCTTGGCCGATCCTGCCGGATCGATGAGACGCATGCCATGACGATCGTCGGCCTCTCAGCCAGGCTCTTTGATAGCGCCCGTGATGCCGGGCTCCATCAATCAGGGGAGCGGGAGCGGGATCTCCTCCTGTACGCGGCATATCTCCATGATATCGGGAACTTCATCTCATTCTCCGATCATCACCTCCATTCCGCATACATCATCAGAAACGCAGAACTCCTCGGCTTCGATCAGGCCGAGATTACAACGATGGCAGAGATAGCACGGTACCACCGGAAGAAGCCACCCCGAAAGAAGGATCTTCCCTTCAGCCAATATGATCCAAATCTTCAGGATCAGATCAGGATCCTCGCCCTCTTCCTGAGGCTTGCCGAGCATCTCGACAGAACCCATGCCGGCCTTGTCATGGATGCCCGGCTCACACGGTCTCCTGACGGCTCGATCATGCTCACGATTGAAGGGCGGGGTGACTGCACCCTTGAGGTATGGGGGGTTCGGTCCGAGGTGGCGGCCGTCAGGAAGGTCTTTGGCGGGGGCCTCGTCATCGAGATGAGGGAAGGGGGTGGAGAATCACTGCGCGGAGAGCTTCCGGGATGATTTCTGCACCGCTTCAGCCGATCCCACCTGTATGACAGGAACCAATGGAAAAAAAGAGAATTTAAGCCCATTTGCCAAAAAAGATAATATTTGAGGTTTTTACCTCATTCCACCATCATTTCACCCTTCGATATGTTTATATGTGATCTGAGCCTTTTTATTTAGTGCAGTTACCCGCCTTAACTCAGACTGGTAGAGTGCGCGGCTGTAGTAAGATCATCGCCTGCGGGCGAACTGCGCGGCTACCGCGATGTCCCCGGTTCGACTCCGGGAGGCGGGACCAGTAACAGAAAAAACAACGTGCCCAGATAGTGTAGTGGCCTATCATGATGCCCTGTCACGGCATCGACTCGGATTCGAATTCCGATCTGGGCGTCTTCTTCTTTTAAGCATCTCATTGAAAGAAACAATGATGCTTTACATAATATAACGCCTATTAAAAAAGAAGTGGCCCCTCTCCTACTTTGTCCCACCCACCTCACGGTGGCCTCATCCGTTTCGGAAAGGACTTACCCACGACAAGTAATAATATTTCTATCAATATAAAATGTACACTCCGCTACCGATAATCTGCATCCTCGTTTCCAGGAGGTGTGATATTCCCCTTGCGATACAATACCCTCATCAGAAATCCCTCCGCACACGATGCACACCCCGACCCCTGCTGCCATAGAACGTTTTATCATCAATACTACCCAATATGTCAGTATGCCTCAGGCAAATACTTCCGTGGGGAATTGCTTTCTTTGTTGATCGCAAACGCCCAGAGAGAGTAACTGTTTTTGACACCACCCTCAGGGATGGTGAGCAGACACCAGGTGTATCATTCACCATTGAACAGAAACTGGATATCGCACGCCTCCTCTCAGAGATCGGTGTGGATACCATCGAAGCCGGATTCCCTGCATCCTCAGCACAGGAGAAGGAGACGGTCACCCGGATCGCCTCTGAGGACCTTGCTGCGAAAGTCTGTGGGTTATCACGATCACGGATCGATGATGTCGATACCTGCCTTGACTGCGGCGTCGATATGGTCCATGTCTTCATTCCGACATCGGATATCCAGAGAGAGAATACCATCAAGAAGAGCCGCGAGGAAGTCCTCCAGATGACCGGTGAGATCGTCGGATATGTCCGCGATCACCTCGGATCCTGCATGTTCTCTGCGATGGATGCAACCCGGACCGATCTCCCGTACCTGATCGAGGTACTGAAGGTAGCAGAAGAAGCCGGTGCAACAGTCGTCAATATCCCCGATACCGTCGGTGTCTCCACCCCGATGAAGATTGGGGAGCTGATCATGGCCATCTCCCGGGAGATAACCATCCCGATTGATGTTCACTGTCACAATGACTTCGGTCTCGCCGTTGCCAATACGACAACCGCCGTCGAGGCGGGCGCCTCCCAGGTGCAGGTGACGGTCAATGGGATCGGTGAACGGGCCGGGAATGCCGATATCGCTCAGACCGTCATGATCCTCGAGGCGATTCACGGGATCAGTACCGGTATCGAGACGACGAGGCTTGTTGAGACCTCGCGAGTCGTCTCCAGGTACTCCGGGATTCCGATCACCCCGATCCAGCCGGTCGTCGGAGATAACGCCTTTGCCCATGAATCAGGCATCCATTCCCATGGCATCATGGCAAACAGCCAGACCTTCGAGCCTGGGATTATGACACCCGAGATGGTCGGCCACCGCCGCCGCCTCGCCCTCGGCAAGCATGTCGGCAGGCATGCCGTAAGGCAGATGCTCTCCCTCGTCCATATCACGCCGTCTGATCGGCAGCTGGATGAGATCGTTGAGAGGATCAAGGCGATATCATCCCGTGGCCGCCGGGTCACCGATCATGATCTCTACACGATCGCTGAGGATATCATGGATATTCAGGCAATCGCAAAGACGATCGAGCTGCGTGACATCTCCATCATGAGCGGGAACCACTGCATCCCGACAGCGAGTGTCCGCGCAATCGTCGGCGGGGTCGAGAAGACCGCCAGCGCCACCGGCAATGGTCCGGTTGATGCCGCGGTCCGTGCAGTCCTCGGGGTGATGCCGATCGCCATCTCACTCAAGGATTTCCGGATCGAGGCGATCAGCGGTGGAACCGATGCCATCGGCCATGTCACGATCACCGTTGAGGATCAGCAGGGAAGAACCTTCGATGCGAGCTCATCAGGCGATGACATCGTCCTTGCATCCGCAGAGGCGATGATCAATGCAATCAATCTCCTCCGGTGGTCCGGGGAGACACCCTGAACTTTTTTATTTCTGAATATCATTCTCGTCAGGTATGCGGGAACCACGCCCTTTCTGCCTCGCCGGCAGATGGAAGACAAGCACCACCACCACCCCTGTCATCAACCCCTATACACGGGAAGAGGTGGCATGTGTCTGCACGGGATCAGCTGACGACCTCTTCATGGCAGCCGAGTATGCCGCGGCAGCATTCAGGATAACCAATGAACTCCCCACATATCTCCGGCGACAGATCCTTCATACCATCGCTGCGCTCCTTGAAGAGAGGCGCAGCGAGCTGGTTGATGCCCTCATCGCAGAAGGCGGCAAGGTCAGGAAGGTAGCAGATGGCGAAGTCACCCGTGCAATCGAGACGATCACCATCTCTGCCGAGGAGGCGTCCCGGATCACCGGGACGATCATCCCCCTGGATCGAACCCCCGGAGGAGCCGGCCACACCGGCCATCTCATCAGGGTCCCCGTTGGTCCCCTCCTTGCGATCACCCCGTTTAACTACCCGCTGAATCTCGCCTGCCATAAGATAGGGCCGGCAATAGCAATCGGTGCACCCTTCCTCCTCAAGCCGGCAACAGCAACCCCCCTCTCCTCCCTCATCCTTGCCGAGATCATCCTTGACGCAGGATACCCCCCCGAAGCAGTATCGGTCATCCCGGCACCTGGATCCGTCGCCGATGCCATCATTGGAGATGAGCGGTTTGCGTATCTCTCCTTCACCGGAAGTCCCGAGATTGGGTGGGAGCTGAAGAAGCGTGCCGGAAGGAAGAAGGTCAGTCTTGAACTCGGAGGAAATGCTGCTGCCATCATCTGCAGGGATGCCGATCTCCCGTATGCCGCATCCAGGATTATTGCAGGAGGGTTTGTCAATGCCGGCCAGAACTGTGTCTCAGTCCAGCGTGTCCTTATTCACCATGAGGTCTATGAGGAGATGACCGCCAGAATCCTCTCAGAACTCAGAACCCTGAGGATCGGTGATCCCAGAGATCCCACAACCGATCTGGGGCCGATGATCTCAGAGGAGGCGGCGGCGGCAACCGAGGATCTGATCCGTTCATCAGACGCCCGGATCGTCGCTGGCGGCACCCGGGAGGGAGCCCTCCTCCACCCGACGGTCCTTGCCGATGTCGATCCCGCAATTCCGATCGCATGCCGTGAGATCTTTGCACCCGTCATCCTTCTCTCCCCATACAGGACTGAGGATGAAGCCTTCAGCATTGTGAATGCCTCAGAGTACGGCCTCCAGGCAGGCATCTTCACAGACTCCCTTGAGACGGCGCAGAGAGCCTTCTCCGCCCTTGATGTCGGTGCAGTCCTGGTCAATGACATCCCGACATTCAGAGTCGATGAGATGCCGTATGGCGGGGTGAAGGGATCGGGAACAGGACGGGAGGGACCGGCATATGCCATCGCTGAGATGACGGTGGAAAAGATGTTAATAATAAATAAAAGATGATTATGCAGCTTCGGGGGCCCTGCCCTCGAGAGCGTTTTTAACCTGCTGCTGAAGCTGCTCAAATCTGCCGGAGAGAGCCTTCTCCTGCTTCTCCAGAGATTTAATCCGAAGCTCAAGTGTGTCCACCTTCTCGGAGAGCATCTTCTCAACATGATCTCTCTTCTGCCGGACCATCACAGATCCAACAGTCATGTAGACGTCCGCATCCTCGGCAGCCTCTTTCAGCTCCTCTTCGGCACGTTTCGTCTCGCGGATGGTCATCTCATACTGGGACTTCTGAGAGACGATGGTCTGAAGCTGCTGCTGCATCTGCTGAAGCTGGGCGATCTGATTCTGGATCTTCTCGGGAATATTCTGATTCGGGTTCATATATGTATCTCCTGCATCTCTTCTGCTATTGTTATCAGGCGAAGCCACATATTGAGAGCGGCTCGCAAAGCCGGGATATCACCGGCCATCACTGAAAGGGAGAGGTGATCGCCGTCACAGCTGATAGTGGCATACGACCGCTCACCGGTCTCATCATATGCCTCAGGTGCAAGCGCCTCATAGATCCTCGCTGCATGAGGGGTCTCAAACCAGAACTCGGCATGATGCCTCAACTCGCTATCTGACACCTGTATAATCTCCTCTGCCTTCCATCAAAGATGATCGTATTCTCTGCATCGGCCTTCAATGTGACGGGGACATACCGTGCAAGGAGATCATACACCGATTGATCAGAAACGAAGATGCCTCGCTGCATCACCCCTTCACGGGGTTCAACTGACCAGGTGGATATGATCACCTCGCCCTTTACCTCCCCCTCAACCTCGAGGCGGAGGATCGTCTTCTCCTGCTGCTTTTCAAGAAAGATAAAGACCGGATCACGATCCTCGAGATCACGAAGGCCGGCCTTGCCCCGGTTGATATGATCACACCCAAGGGCGAAGGCAAGATCCCGTGCCAATGTCCGAAGCTCAGGAGACGGCCTTCGTGATGTCGTCAGGATTGTCATCTGGCTTTGAGGTCCTTAATACCCGCACCGCGCTCTTTAAAGAGGATACGGTGTCCGCAGTACGGGCAACGGACATTGACATCGATCTCCACTTTCTTTTTGCAACGGGCGCACTTATAGGACCCGGTCACGCCAGATTACGCCTCCTTCTTGGTTGTTGCCTCGATGTTCCTGAGTGCTACCTTCAGTCCCGGTGTCTGTGGGGTGTATGCTCCACCTGCAAACGCAAAGCCGCACTTTCTGCATCCCCAGATGCCGGTGCCCTGCCGCTTGACTGAGAATGTGTCGCAACGTGGACAGAGGTGTTTTGCGCGCTGAACCTTCTCGGTCTCATTGACGCTCTTTCTGATGAATCGTCCGTATCGCGGTCCATAGCGGCCTGCACTACCAGTTACACGACCCTTTGCCTTATGTTTACCCTTAACCATGATTGAAATCTCCGGGATATGTCTTATTCTATTTGCTATCAGGGGCTATTAAGTTACTCGATGATCCTGACATCCGCGTCCCCCTTTGAGACACGGTTAATGAGTGAGAAGAACTCTTCCTGCATACCCGCAGGTATCTTCACAAGGCAGATCCAGGAGCCGTCAGCCTGCCACTCCTCCTTCTCCATCGTGACCATCGCTGCACCTGCAATCTCCCCATATCCTCGCGGAGCATAATCAGCAGGGATCCGGACGGCATACCGCCGCTCTGCAAATTTTATCGGGAGGATCGGGCGTAAAGCCTTGACCACCTCCTTGACGAGGGCATCGACGGATTTGAAGGGATCAAAGTTTATCCTGACCTCCTCGAGTGCAAGCTCGATCCGCTGTGGGGGGTGGGGGAGATTTGTCTGGGGGTTGATCGCATTGCGCGCGATATACGTGATTACCTGCCGCTTCTTCTCCTCAGCCCTCTGCTTCCGCTGCTCGGAGGTGAGATGAATCTCCCCCTTTTTGATGATCACCTCAGCCACTGCCTCAAAGTCCGTCGTATTGAAGACCTTGTTCAGGGCTTCATCTGAGGCCTTCTCGACATGGGCGGCATTCTCATAGACATATGCAGCAGCGACGGCATCCTCGATCCCGATCTCCTCACCATCACGTATCTTCTGGGCGAGATCCGGATCGACCAGGATCTCAAAGCGCTCTCCATGCGCCTCATAGCGCGCGACAACGGCATCATCAAGAGGGATCATCGGTCTTCCTCACTGCTCAAAGGTCTCAACACAGACAGCAACCTCTTCCGGAGTCATCTTCCGGAATGTTCCCGACTGGATTGAGACGATGCCGATCTCAACGGTATTTACATCAAATTTCCCTTCAGTTGCGGCATGAAGCGCCTTAAGGCCAAGGAGAATCGCATCCTTGCAGGAGTTCTCTGGATTGTACTCCTCCTCAAAGACCTTCATAACCGCCGGCCTGCCGACACCGATGCCTGTCGCCTTGTACTCAAGGAGTGTACCGGATGGATCGGTCTCAAAGAGATGCGGCTTCCCATCGGAGATTCCTGCAATAAGCAGAGCGGTTCCATACGGGCGGGCACCACCAAACTGCGTGTAGGTCTGCATATGATCGCAGAGCCTCTTTGAGAGGGTCTCGATATCGATCGACTCATCATACGAGACGCGGTTAATCTGTGCTTCGATTCGCGCGCGGTCCACGAGGGCGCGGGCATCACCGACAAGACCGGATGATGCGACACCGATATGTGCATCTATCCGGAAGATCTTCTCGATGGATGATGGCTCAAGGAGGCGTGAACTCACCCGCTTATCCACGATGAGGACGACACCCTCCTTACATTTGATCCCGACAGCAGTTGTTCCGCGTTTCACTGCTTCACGTGCGTACTCGACCTGGTAAAGGCGGCCGTCCGGACTGAAGACGGTGATCGCCCGGTCATATCCCATCTGACTTGGTTGTGGTTGCATGAAAACTCTCCATATCCTCTTTCGTCAGAAATACTACTTCCTGACCTTTCATATCTCTTCTGATAAGGTCAATGTTTCCATTGGTATAGTGTATGCCGGAATGGTCGCGTCCATCGATGACACAGCTGACCTCATCTCCAGTGGAGACGGGGCGGATCTTCTTTGTAAGTGCTTTGATCGTCCCTGAGGTGCTGATCGCCTGAAGATGGACGGGGGTCTGGTGGACACCCCGGACTGTGGTAAGTGCAGTACTGAGCTCCTCTTCCCATCCTCTTCTGCATCGGATAATAAGGTATGCCCCTTCCTGCCGGATTGTTCCGGCATGAATCTCTGCCGCGATAATATCACCATATAATGAGGATACCGCCTCGGATATGGCAATATGCCAGTCCCGCTCATCAGCCTCAACAGTTGGCGGCCGGATCCTTGCAAGAACATACCTGCGATTCTCCCTGAGTGTGGGTGGAAGCGGCTTCATGATACCACCCGTGGGAATGAGGACTCCTGACGGAGTTTGGGGATGGTGGCAAGAGCCGTGCGCACCTCATCCCTCTCCATACCAAAGAGCCCGCAGAGCTGCACCATCTCACGGACCGAACGCTGATCAAGGATGGATGCAGCGCCGCTCCCAAGAGCAAACGGGAACTCATACTTCCTCTGGAGGAGGAGAAGTTCATGGTACCGTGTGAGCACCTTCTGCCGGGTATGGCCGCGGCAGGTTATGAGCATCCCGATATCAAGATGGACCGCCACCCCCTTCTCAGCGGCATACCGCGCCGTTACATGATCAAAAGCGTTCCTCCGTGTCGAACAGATCCCTGTCAGGAGAGAAACGCCCGGGGTCTGAATGACTGAGCGGTTAAAACTGTTCTCTCCGGCAGCAACACCGATGATCGTATCGCCGCGTTTCCGTACCGCTGCATTGACCGCCTTCATGGTCCTCTCGGAGACGATGATCCCTTTCAGAATAGAGACACCGTGATATTCCGCAGACGGCTGATCGATGGCAACAAGGGTATCAAATCCATACTCGCGAGCGGTGCGCGCCATTCGCCGTATGGTCGAGTCGCCCCTCGGATGGGGCTGGATGAAGACATCCGTGACCGTCATAAAAAAGAGGGATTATTTCCCCTGGTTCTTGTGTGAACGGATGCTTGGGCGGGTCTTCTCAGTACCCTTTCCGCGGTGGCGCATCCCACGCCCTTTCCTGCCTGCTGAGGTCTTGCCACGGAATACACGGTTCTTCTGGTCACAGATCCAGTTGAGTGTCGCGTCGCTCCGGACGGATGGGTGGTCGCGGTCGACGAGGATGACCTCGAAGAACTTCCGGACACCATCTTCTCCAACCCAGTAGGAGTTGAGAACTTCCATGTTCGGATACCGTCTGCCGGCACGCTCCTCTGCGATCCGCTGGATGCTCTTTCCTGCGGTGACCCGGGCCATACCCATCCGGGCAGTCCTGCGGCCACGGACGTATCTGGATTTCCTTCTTCCTCCACGGCGTACCTGCACGCGGACGACGATAACACCCTGCTTTGCCTTATACCCGAGGGTACGGGCGCGGTCGATACGGGTCGGGCGATCGATCCTGACGACCGATCCCTGGCGACGCCACTTCTGCATGCGGTGCCAGAGGAGTGCTTTTACTTCTGTCTCGTCAGGCTTTTTCCAGGCCTCACGGACGTACGAATACATTGATCGTGACATAGTTGCTCCAGGTTCAGCTCGTATGAGCCACATTCCTTTACGGGAAAGATCCCGTGTGCGTATTTGTTCGCTACAAGCGCAGATAAAGGTGTCTGGTTATGCGGTGCCCTTCTCTTTTGACAGAACACGAACTCCCTCAATCCGGGTCGTCGGGTACTGCCCCCCATCATCCTTCTCCGCCGACTTCACCATATCCCAGATGGTGAGGAGGGCGACAGAGACACCGGTGAGCGCCTCCATCTCGACACCCGTCTTTCCATAGGTTCTGACAGTGACTGTAGCGCTGATATACTCATTCGTCTCGGTAAAACCGACCGAGACACCACCGATGGGGAGAGGGTGACACATCGGGATGATCGCAGATGTCTCCTTCACTGCGAGGATGGCTGCCACCTCGGCTGTTGCAAGGACGTTTCCTTTCAGGGTCGTACCATCCCTGATTGCGGCAAGCGTCTCACCGCTCAGATATATCCTCCCTTCCGCCGTTGCGGAGCGGGAGACATCGGGCTTGCCGGTGACATCAACCATCCGGACATGCCCCTCGTCAATATGGGTAAATTCCACCATCAGTATGACTCTCCGTATAGTATCCGGGCGATGAAGAGAAGAAGATCACCCGCGATCATGCCATCACCCACCCCCTCTGCCGCAGATTCCCCGGCAACACCGTTTGCATATGCTGCAACACATGCCGCCTCAAACGCAGGCATCCGGCAGAAGAGTCCCGCAGCAACCCCGGCGAGAATATCTCCGGTACCCCCGACCGTCATCGCAGGATGGCCGGTCCTGTTCAACCGCACCCTTCCCCCGTCGCTGATGATATCGGTCTTCCCTTTGAGGAGGACGACGCGCGCCTCAGATGCGGCAGCCGAAACGAGGGCGGCCTTCTGCCGGGACCTCCCATCGGGGGACCGGCCGAAGATGCGTTCAAACTCCCCTGCATGCGGTGTGTAAATCGTCTCTTTCCCGGCAGGGAGCGGAAGGCGGAGTGCATCAGCATCAATAACCACCCTGCGTGCTGCCTCTGCAACACGGATCGCAACACCGTGGCTCCGGCTGCCCATCCCGGGCCCGATGAGAACAACATCCGCCTCTTCTGCATGGGTGATCAGCATCTCTGTATCAGCATCACCGATGACCCCTCCGGCAACAGGGAGGTGGATGAGATCCGGATAATCGAGGGGATGAGGGGTCGCAACCCTGACAATATCCGCGCCTGCGCGAAGTGCGGCGAGGCCGGCGAGATAGGGAGCCCCCTGGTACGGCCCCCCGCCAATGACGAGGACCTTTCCTCCCGCACCTTTATGGGCTCCCCTCTGCTTCGCCGGAATGAGGAGGAGATCCCCGGGACCCGTGCAGCACTCAGCCTCGATCGGAATCCCGATATCCGCCACATCTGTTGCATCGCCTTTGCTCCGGTGAAACGCGAGGATGCAGTCCGGGGAGATACCCGGAGTCGGGAGATCGGCCGAGAGGATGAACGCATCCGATTCCCCTGCCATCCGGACGCAGGTGGCGACCGGTTCACGGAGGGGGCCTGCTGATCCGGTCCCGATAAGTGCGTCGATGATAAGATCGGCAGAGGAGAAGAGAGGATCATGAACAAGGAGATCATCGCGGCAGGTGATCTCATGAATCGGTACACCGCATCGCCTGAGTGCATGAAGGTTTGCCGCCGCGTCACCCTCCCGTTCCCCGGAGAGGGCGAGGCAGGTGACCTCAGTATGCCTGGCAAGGTATCTCGCGGCAACGAACCCGTCACCGCCGTTGTTCCCCCTTCCACAGAGGAGGAGGACATGAGCAGGCGCCTCGATGAGCGCCCGGTCTGCAAGGGCCTTGCCTGCACTCTCCATCATCTGAAGGGTCGAGACCCCGAGTGCAACCGCGTTTCTCTCGATCGCCTGCATCAGGCGCGGAGTCACCGGTCGTTCATCCACCCATTCTGACGTCCTGTATGGCATAGCACACCTTTGATGTATTGGGAGATCGTATCTATTAGTGTATGGCTTTTACTGACGATCTCCGCAAGGCATCGGAGATCATCAGATCTGCATCCGCAGTGACGATCCTCTCACATATCGATGCCGATGGCATTGCAAGTGAGGCGATCCTGAGGCAGGCAGTATCCCGACTTGACATTCAGACACGGTCGGTCTTTCTCAGGCAGCTTGAACCTCTTATGATGAAGTGGGTTCCCAAGGATGACACCCTCAAGATATTCGTTGATCTCGGTGCAGGCCAGCAGAACCTCATCGAAGAGCATGGTCTTGTGGAGGACGAGGTTCTCATCCTTGATCACCATATCAGCCAGCCGTCAAATATCGAGTACCGGCAGGTAAACTGCCTCCCATATGGAATTGGGAAACTCTCTGCGGCAGGTATTGCATACTTTGTCGCCAGGGAGATGGACTCTAAAAACCGGGACCTGGCAAAGCTTGGTGTCGTCGGGAATGTCGGGGATATGATGGCGCGGGAGGCATGCGGGCTTGTCGGTCCCGCCCGTGAGATCGCACTCGATGGTGTCACGGCTGGCAATGTTAGAATAACCACGCATGATCTCAACTGCTACGGCCTCTCCACACGCCCAATCCACATCTGCCTCAGCTATAGCGACGACCCGATCATCCCGGGGATCAGCAACAACCCAAATGGTGCGCAGGCGTTCCTTGAGAGGCTCGGGATTACTCTTCGTGAAACTGATGGCAGATGGCGGGTCTGGGAGGAGCTGCCTGATGAAGAGAGAAGGACGATCGCCTCTGCGATCGTTGAACAGCTGATCGCCCATGGAGAGCCTGTGAACCGGATCTTCGGGGAGTCCTATATCTTCCCGGACGAAGCACCGAGATCTCCGCTCAGAAATGCATCCGAGTACGCAACAATGCTGAATGCCTGTGGACGATGGGCTCGTCCCGATATCGGGAGCGCCGTCTGCACCGGAGATCGGGATCTGCAGTACCGCAAAGCTGAACATATGCTCCGTCACCACAGAAGCGTCATCAGAGAGCTCTTCCAGTATATCCTGGATACAGGCGTAGCCAGAACCGATAACCTGCAGTGGATCCATACCGGGGACCGGTTCCCTGACACCATCGTCGGGATCGGGGCCGGGATGGCCCTCTCGAAGCTCGACTGGAAGCGGCCGATTATGGTCTTCTGTACCCTCCCTGATGATCCCGAGGTGGTGAAAGTCTCGATGCGAACGGTCGAGCGGGTCGTTGCGAGAGGAATTGACCTCCAGGCCGCACTCTGTGAGGCATCAGAGCGTGTCGGTGGGGCAGGTGGCGGACATGCAATCGCCGCAGGGGCGTATATCCCTGCAGGGACGGAGGAAGTTTTTGTCAGAGAGATCGACGATATCCTCGCACGGCAGTCTTCGCCGTGTGCGGAGAATAGCTGAATTTCAGTTTGGACGAGGAGCCGGAGAGGCACTCTTTCCAGAGACATGCACGTTTCAGTACTCAACATCAAAGCGGATACGCTATATCAGTGATGGCGGCAGGAGGCTTGCCACGGTCCGTGCGCAGGACGGGCGTCTCACCCTCAGTTATGATGGTGCAGAGCGAATCCATGCCTTCTCCGCGCCCCCCATGGGAAGGGTCATCCTCCATCCCGAGGCGGTCCCCTTCGTCCTTGCAGGCAAGAATGCGATGGCGAAGCATGTGATCGGCGCAGATCCGGATATTCGTGCCGAAGATGAGGTCTTCGTCGTTGATGAGGAGGATACACTCCTTGCGACCGGAATGGCAGTCCTCTCCGGATCAGAGATGTTGGAATTTAAGTACGGTGGTGCCGTAAAAGTACGACAGGGAAGAGATAAACGATGATGCCAGGTGGAATGAACCCAAAAAAGATGAAACAGATGATGAACAAGCTCGGCATGTCGATGGAGCCCATCGAGGGTGTCACCCGTGTCACCATCGAGGCACGGGATGGGACCTATATCTTCGACGAAGCCGAGGTCGTCGGCATGACGATGCAGGGTGTGACAACCTACCAGCTGACAGGAACCCCCAGACTTGAGCCTGCGAGGATTGCCGACTCCGAACCCGTTGAGGTCGAGATCTCCGAGGATGATGTGCAGCTCGTCGCCATGCAGGCGAATGTCTCAGAAGAAGCCGCTCGTGCAGCCCTGAAAGAGACGAACGGCGATATTGCTGAGGCGATCGTGAAGATCGGCATGCAATGATCGAGGAAGGAGATCGCGTACTCCTCATCGGCCCGAAGCGGGAGTACTACCTCCGGGCAGGGCCCGGAAAATTTGGATCCGATGCAGGAGAGATAGAACTCTCCGATCTCATCGGAAAGGAGCCAGGCGACGAGATACGTACACACCTCGGGAAGGTATTCTCCATCCGGGTACCCCGCCCCCCGGATCTCTTCACCCACGGCAAGCGGAGCGGGGCACCGATGCTCCCAAAGGACATCGGGATGGTGATCGCCTATACCGGCATGAACCGCAGAGACCGGGTTCTCGATGCCGGGACCGGGAGCGGTGTGGCAGCCATCTACTTCGGCGGGATTGCCGCGTCGGTTGACACCTATGAGATCCGCCCCGAGTTTGCACGCCTTGCGGAGAAGAATATCGCTGATGCACGCCTGGATAACGTCAGGATTCACCCTGAGGATTTCCTGTCTGCAACCGGGAGCTATGATATTGTTCATCTCGATATGATGATACAGCCCGAGCATGTCGCCCATGCCCACACCCTTCTGGTACCAGGCGGATTCTTCGCAACATATACCCCGTTCTTTGAGCAGACATTTGCTGTCATCGATGCCGCCGCAGAGCTCTTTGCAGGAGAGGTGCACTGCTACGAGTGTATGGAACGCGAACTGACCCGGAGCGCGAGGGGAACCCGCCCATCAACACGGGTCGCTCATAGCGGATTTCTGACAATCGCCCGGAAGTGATCCCCTCGTTTTATCTGGATAGCCGGGTAATCTCTGGGACAATGAGGAGATATCCTCGTACTGGCGGATCATTATGGATCATATAATCTCGATAAAAGAGGTGTCCCGGGAGGAGATCGATGATATCCTCAATCGGGCGGCTGCGATCGACCAGGGGTCATTTGATCCCGGTGCCCTGACAGGGAAGATCCTTGCCGTCCTTTTTTTTGAACCAAGTACCAGAACACAGATGTCATTTACCGCGGCGATGCAGCGGCTGGGTGGCACCGTCATCAATCTCGGCTCGGTAGAGGCAAGCTCGATTGTAAAAGGTGAGACCCTTGCAGACACCATCCGGGTGGTCTCAGGATATGCCGACGCCATCGTCCTGCGCCATCCAAAGGAGGGGGCAGCACTGCTTGCATCCGAGTTCTCGACGGTGCCTGTCATTAATGCCGGTGATGGAGCCGGCCAGCACCCTTCCCAGACACTCCTTGATCTCTTTACGATCCGGCAGTCGATGCCGCTTGAAGGAATAGATGTCGGATTCCTCGGGGATCTCCGGTATGGGAGGACGACGCACTCCCTCGCATTCGCCCTCTCACATTATGGGGTCCGGATCCATACCATCACCCCGCAGGGGCTCGAACTCCCGCCAAGCCTCGTCCATGATCTCCAGGAAGCCGGGACCGAGATTGTGGTGCATGAACATATTGACGACATCATCCCGTCCCTTGATGTCCTCTATGTCACCCGTATCCAGCGGGAGAGATTCCCCGATCCGGGCTCCTATGCATCGATAGCCTCATGGTACCGCATAACACCGGAGGTGCTCGCCGGGGTCAGGGACCATTTCATCCTGATGCACCCCCTCCCCCGTGTCGATGAGATCGACCCTGCCGTCGATGCGCTCCCCTGCGCCCGCTACTTCCAGCAGGCGAAAAACGGCGTTCCCATTCGGATGGCCATGCTGCAGAAGGTGTTACAATGAAGAGAAAGCCGGAGGAAGGGCTGCTGATCAGCCCCATCAGGAACGGGACAGTGATCGATCATATCGATCCGGGGGAGGGACTCTCTGTCCTGCGAATTCTCGGTGTGACCGGAAGGACGACGGAGTGCCTATCGATTGCGACGAATGTACAAAGCAGGCAGATGGGAAAGAAGGATATCGTCAAGATCGAGAATCGTGAGCTGAAGAAAGAGGAGGTGGATCGGATCTCTCTGGTAGCCCCCCATGCCAGTATCAATATCATCCGGGAGTTCCGGGTTGAGAAGAAGATCGGAGTTGAGATCCCCTCCCTCATCACCGGGGTCATCCGGTGCCCGAATCCCGGCTGTATATCAAATGCGAATGAGCCGATAGAGAGCTCCTTTCACTGTCAGTCAAGAGGGTACCGGTGCCGGTACTGCGAGACCCTGATCACCCGGGATATTGCAACCTATATCATCTGATCAGGTGGCCATCGGGATCTATCTCCCCCCGATAGATCCGGGTACTGGAGACGATCTTTCCATCGTCTGCGAGGATGCACTGGATCGTATAGATATCAACCCGCTTTTTTCCCATCTCCTCCCGCAGCCTGTTTATCTCCTCGGCAACGGGAAAGGTCTCTTCTGAGACGACGAGTGCGTCAAAATCATCGTTAAGGGCTGACCCATACTGGTCTGAGAGGCATTCAACGGTATATGAAGCCTCAAAATCCATCGACCCGATCCAGCAGATCAGTTCTCTTTTACGAGTGTCATAAGGGCGGACCGGGTGGCTCTTCTTCTGCACAAATTCATCGGATGTCAGTCCGATGGTGACAGTACCGGCTCTTCCGGCAATCTCAAACGATCTGCTGAGGAGAACCCGGTGGCCGGCATGGAGCGGATCAAAGGTGCCCCCTACCATAACGTTCATGCAAATCATCGTACAACATATACACTATTATGTGTAATGGTGGAAGCCTCAGCTCCTGCATCTTCGTCGCAGGGAACAGCACCATCGTTGGTGATGTGACCTTCGGCAACGATGTGAGCGTCTGGTTTGGTGCCGTGATCCGGGGAGACCGCGAGCGGATCGTCATCGGTGATGGATCAAATGTCCAGGATAACGCTGTCATCCATGGAAGTACCGGCCATCCAACGCTCATTGGTTCACAGGTATCTGTCGGCCACGGGGCGATTCTGCATGGCTGCACCATCTCAGATGAGGTCCTCATCGGAATGGGGGCAATCGTCATGAACGGAGCAGTGATCGGAGCCGGGAGTATCATCGGTGCCGGAGCTGTCGTCACCGAAGGGAAGGTCATTCCACCACATTCCCTTGTTCTTGGCGTTCCCGGAAAGATCCTCGCGGAGACGACAGAGGAGCAGCGCGCATCCATCCTGAAGAACGCAACCGACTATATCGAACTCGCAGGGAGGCACAGGGATGCGTAGGGTTGTTGTCATCGGCGGAGGTGTGGCAGGGATCCAGGCGGCACTCGATGTCGCCAACCATCATATCCCGGTAACACTGATCGAACGGGAACCCAGTATCGGCGGCCACATGGCACAGCTCGACAAGACCTTCCCGACAAACGACTGTTCGATGTGCATCCTCTCACCGAAGATGGTTGATGTGCAGCGTCATCCTCTTATCACCATCAGAACACTTGCAGAGGTGACCAGTATCGAGGGTGAGGTCGGCGACTTCCGCGTAACTGTCCGGCAGCACCCACGGTACGTTGAGACAAATCTCTGTACCGGGTGTGAGGACTGCGTCGATATCTGCCCCGTCGAGGTGTATAACCGGTTTGATGCAGGTGTCGGTGTCCGCAAGGCAATCTACAAGCCGCACCCCCAGGTTGTGCCAAACGTCGTCGTCCGGGATTCAGAGCACTGCATAGAATGCGGTCTCTGCTATGATATCTGCGGCCGTGAAGCAGTTCTCCGTGAGGACACGGAGAAGACGGAGGTGATCGAGGCGGCGAGTGTCATCATCGCCACCGGCTATCAGCTCTTCGATGCCAGGCGCAAGGAGATGTTTGGATACCTCAGGTATCCGGATGTCATCACAAGCCTTGAATTTGAACGCCTGATCAATTCGAGCGGACCAACCGGGGGAGAGGTGCGGAGACTCTCGGATGGTGCAGTACCACGCTCCGTCGTCTTCGTCCAGTGTGTCGGATCACGTGATATGCAGATTGGCAAGAGCTACTGCTCAAGCGTCTGCTGCATGTACGCACTGAAGAATGCGATGCTCATCCGTGAACATCACCCCGAAATCGAGGTAACTATCCTTTACAACGATATCCGTGCCTATGGAAAAGGATATGAGGAGTATTGTGTCCGTGCCGAGGCGGCCGGAATCCGACTACTCCGTGCCTTCCCGGGAGAGGTGATCGCAGGCGACAATGATCTCATCCTGCCCCTTGAGGATACGGAGACCGGCGAGTTCATCAGCCTCCATGCAGATATGGTCGTCCTCTCAGCCGGGATGGAAGCTGAGCCGGATACACAGGCGATTATGGAGCAGCTCGGTATCCCTCTTGATCAGAACGGTTTTGTGAACACAACCGACCAAAAGCTCGATCCCGTCGGGACTATCCGGCCGGGGATCTATGTCGCAGGCACGGTCACCGCCCCACGTGATATACCGGATTCGGTGATGACGGCGGGTGCTGCGGCAATGAGAGCTACCCGCGATACCCTGACGACTGGTGAGTGATGCAGGAGCGGACGATCTGGTGGGAGGAAGGGGGCATTGGCCTTATCGACCAGACACTCCTCCCAGGCCGGTATGAGCATATCGTCTGTGCAACCGTCCCCAGGCTGGTCGAGGCGATACAGAGGCTTGAGGTCAGGGGTGCGCCTGCGCTCGGAGTGGCCGGAGCGTATGGTGTTGCCCTCGCATGCAGGAGAGCACTGCAGGAGAGTCCTGACACCTTCCGTCAGTCTGTTCAGAAGGATGCGGGAGCTCTCCGGTCTGCCCGGCCGACTGCGGTGAATCTGGCATGGGGTGTGGATCAGGTCCTCGCAGCCGTCATGGAGGAGGATGAACCGGTTGCGGCGGCAGAACTGGCACGTAGCCTGGCAGAGGCCCTCGCTGATGAGGACGAAGCTGTCTGCAGGCGAATCGGATCGCATGGCGCAGAGATCATCCCGGATGGTGCCACGGTACTGACCCATTGCAATGCCGGTGCCCTCGCCTGTTCGGCATGGGGCACTGCCCTTGGCGTGATTCGATCGGCTGTGGCTGATGGGAAGGATGTCAGCGTCATCTCATGCGAGACACGCCCCCTCCTCCAGGGATCGCGGCTGACGGCTTGGGAGCTTGCCAGGGACGCCATACCGGTGACGACGATCATCGACTCTGAAGCCGCCTGCCTGATGCAGAAAGGGGAGATAGATCTTGTTATTGTGGGTGCCGACCGGATCTGCCGCGACGGGATCTTCAATAAGATCGGTACCTATATGCATGCGGTCACTGCGCGATACCACCAGATTCCGTTTTATGTCGCTGCACCGAAGTCCACCTTTGATCCATCACAGACTGTTGGTGAGGTTGTCGTTGAGGAACGGGGGCGTGATGAGATAGCTTCATTTTCCGGCGTCAGAACCGTTCCAGATGGTGTGCCTGTTCGTAATTATGCATTTGATGCAACCCCGTTTGATCTCGTCTCCGGTATCATCACCGAGGAGGGGATCATAACCAGTCCAGCTGACCACCCCTGGCTTCTGCCCTGAAGCAAGGGGATAAAGGTGTCAATGGTATATACTAGATGACTATGATCTTTACGGATCCGACTTTGCAGAACCTGATGATCCTCCTTGGAGAGGTGACCCTCTTCGTCATTCTCTTCCTCTTTGGAATTGCGATCCTCATGGTTGTTTTAATCGGCACATCGATCCGATCCGGGAAGGTCATCTTCCCCGCCCTCCTCCGGCCATTCCTTTTCCTGATGGAGGGGTTCGTCAAGGGTCTCTGTGCCTTTGTGGGGATTGAGCCGGGAGAGCTCCTGAAGTTTCTGATCAGACTTGATAACAGAATGAATACAAGTGCGTTCTCTGCGATACCGGTGTCTGAGCGGGCCGTCTTTCTACCACAATGCCTTCGCTCCGCACAATGCCCCGCTCATCTCACCCCGGAAGGGCTTGCATGTGTCGGCTGCCGACGGTGTGATCTAGGTACTGCAATCCCAAAGATGGAGGATCTTGGCTACCGGGTCTTCATCATACCGGGATCGACATTTATCAAAAGAATGGTGCAGAAGTATCGCCCAAAAGCGATCGTTGGTGTCGGCTGCCTGATGGAAGTGAAGGAAGGGCTTGAGATGTGCAACCGGATCGGGCTCGTCGGGATGGGTGTTGTAACCGTGAAGGACGGGTGTGTTGAGACGATCGTCAACTGGCACGACATCTGCGAGGTGATCACCATCGGGGTTGATTCCTCATCAATCCCCGATGATTTTGACGTTCCTTCCAACTAATGTTCCTGAGTGTATCTTGCCATAGATCAGGACAGAGTTCTCGGACCGCACATCTCCGACAGTCACACCAGGTCTGATGATGATATCACCGCCTGCTTCGATGGAATGGATATGTGCCCGATCGCAGATCGTTGCATTCTCATCAACCCGGAGCGGGCCTTTAATGGTGCTTTCCCGCCCGATGACAGCATTTTTACAGACGATATCCCCTTCGACCGATGACTGCGGGCCAAGTTCAAGATCGCCGTCAACGACAAGCCTTCCCCAGAAGTGTGTCCGTGTGGGCACCATAAAGTTACCATGTATATGGACATTTCCTTCAAAGAAGGCTCCCGGTTCTGCCAGATAGGTTGTATTTCGCTTATAGACTCGCATATCTCCCCTCTATACTAAGCAATTAGTCAATCGGGATAAAGATTTCCATTCCTGCCGCAACCGCAAAGATGAGCAGGGCTGCATACATCAGGTATGCCAGCTGTTTTGTCACATGAAGATCCCGCACACATGCCGGGGTGGAACACTGTCTCACAGAATAGACGGATTTCAGAATCGCTGCATCCACAACAAGTATCCCGATAAGGTATGGAAGGCCCCACCAGAGAACAGGGATGAAGCTTGCCATGACAGCAACGATGGCACATCCAAATGCAATCGCTGCAGAACGCTGAAGACCGGCGACCATGGGAAAGGTCGTTGCCCCACCTGCGGCATCCCCGTCAATATCCTCTGCATCCTTGAGGATCTCACGCGAAACTGTTCCGAAGAAGGTGATAGCCACCAGCGGAAGCGTGATGATGAGCCCGTCAATCCCCGCGAGTGCACCCCCGAAAAGGAAGATGCTCCCTGAAAGGTAGGCGACTGAGAGATTTCCAATAAGTACTGCCTTTTTCAGATTTCGTGCATAGAAGATGAGGATCAGGGTGTTGAAGACCGCAATCGCAAGGCAGATTGGATTGGTAAAGAGTGCAGCTCCAATACCTCCGATGAAGAGGAGGATGGAGTACAGCCCGGCCCCCCGGACTGTCATCTCACCCGAGGGTATCGGGCGATCTGGCCGGTTGATGGCATCAATTGCAGCATCGTACGCATCATTGATGGTATTGCCCGCCGCTGTGATCAGAAGGACGGTGACAAAGAGAAAGAGCGTCTCCGGGATGAGCGACCCGGCCGCGATAAAGTAGGCGATGATCGCCGCACCTCCGGCAACGAGGCAGTTCGCAGGCCGAGTGATCCGTATGAATCCCGGTAGATGCATTACGTACTACGTAGGTAGTCGATCTATTTATCATTGGATGTACTATTCCGGCCTCTGCGGACCTGGAGGGGCAGAAGGGTGGTTGTTCAAAAAGAGACGGGCATGGAGGGATTTGAACCCCCGACCATTAGCTTAGGAGGCTAACGCCCTATCCTGACTAGGCCACATGCCCTTTGACCATTATAGTTAGGGTGACGAAGGTATAAGTTTTGCGAAGACCAGGTGTACAGAATGGATTTTGCTTCTGTCGTCGAAGGGACGACCCGGTTTACCATTCCCCGGCAGGATGATGATGCTCACTTCCCACCAGGGACGGCCCCTGTCTTCTTTAATAAACGGATGGAACTGAACCGTGATGCCACCATCCTCCTCCTCTCCGAACTCCTCCCATCGGACTATCTCGACCTGATGGCCGCAACAGGCGTCCGGGCACTCCGTGTCGCACATGAATGCGCCATCCCCGTCATCGCCAATGATCGTGATGCTGCGGCTGTCAGGTTTCTGAAAGATAATGCCCGGCGCCTCAATCTCCCCATCAGGGTCGTCAACCGGGATGCCCATGCACTCCTTGCAACCGAGCGGTTTGAGACGGTGGATCTCGATCCATTCGGGAGCCCGGCACCCTTCATCGATTCCTGCATCAGATCTGCACGGCGGTATCTCTTTGTGACCGCAACCGATACTGCACCGCTCTGTGGTGCTCATTTAAAAGCAGGGATGCGGCGGTATGCAGCCCGGCCGATGAATACCGATTATCATCCCGAGGTGGGGCTCAGGATGCTCATCGGGCATGTGGCACGGGAGACGATGAAGTATGACCGGGGCATCGAGCCGATCCTCTCGTTTGGGTTTGAGCATTTTCACCGGACACATCTGCGGCTTATCCCCGGTGTCCGGGCAGCCGACAGGACCCGTGCATCCCTTGGATATATCCACCAGTGCCCCGACTGCGCATTCCGGGAGGTGGAGGCGGACCTGCTGCCCGGATCCATTACCTGCCCGTACTGTTCAAAAAAAGCTGATCCCATCGGGCCGCTCTGGGTCGGAGAGATCATCAACCGTGAGATTGTACAAAACCTTCTTGAGCGGATCCAATCGATGCCACTGGGATCAAAAGCGAGGCTGACCCGGCATCTCACCCTCCTTCTTGGAGAACTGCCGCTCCTGCCCCATTATGACTATCATCTGATGGCAAAGAGGACCGGGGCATCACCCCCGGCGATGGATATTTTTTTAGCCCGGCTGCGGGAGAGGGGGTACCAGGCGAGCAGGGCACATTACTCCGGCACTGCCGTTCTGACAGATGCCCCTCTTGATGTTATTCAGGGTGCGTTCAGAGTTTCGTGACGATGGTGAGGATATCACCGTCTGCGAGGACATGGGGGAGGCCGACACGCTGGGCATCATGCTTGACCGAGTCACCCCAGACCTTCGCATACCTGAACCTGTCAACGAAGTCGCGGTGAAGCCGGTTGCAGACATCCTCGACGGTGCTGTCCTTTCTGATGATAAGCGGCTCTTCCATATCGGCAGGACCCCCGACCGGCTTTAGGAAGATCTGGATGAAACCCAGATGATTGTAAATAGCATCCTTCAGACCGGTGATGTTGTACCCGGAGACTGCCGAGATCATGATTGGCGGTTGTCCAAACTGTTCGGTGAGGTGGTTCTCGATCTCGCCGCGCGTCTGATCATCAACCAGATCTACCTTGTTAATTGCAACAAAGGCAGGGATATACCGGCGGTTGCCAAACATCGCATCAATGAAATCCTCCTGATCCACATTTCCACGGATGAGAACATCGGCATTGACGATCTTGTTCTCGGCAAGGATAGTCCGGATCTCATCGAGATCAAGTGTGGCTGTCCCGACGGTGTTGAGCCTGATACCACCCATCCCGCTCTTCTTGATGGTGATATCCGGCTTTGGCTTGTTAATCCTGATCCCGGCATCATATAACTCCTTCACCAGGACATCGATATGCCGGTCATTGAAGACATCACCAAGGATGATGATGAGATCAGCCGTCCGAACGACGGCGATAACCTCCTTGCCACGCCCCTTCCCCATCGCTGCACCGGCAATAAGCCCGGGAATATCCAGGATCTGAATCTTTGCACCTTTGTACTCCATCAGCCCGGGAACAACGGTAAGCGTGGTAAATGCGTATGCACCCGTCTCGCTCTTCGTTCCGGTCAGTGAGTTTAAGAGTGTTGATTTACCGACCGATGGAAAACCAACGAGAACAACAGTTCCATCCCCGGACTTCTTGACAGAATAGCCTTCTCCCGTTCCGGAGGACTTCATGGCGCGGGCAACCGCCTCATCTTTGAGTTTGGCGATCTTTGCCTTTAAGCGGCCGATGTGGAGGGATGTTGCCTTATTATATTTCGTATTCTTGAGCTCATCCTCAATCTCACGAATCTGCTCTTCAAGGCTACTCATTCCTATATTATGGGCTCTCTCTCTTCATGAATCTATGGAATAGCCCGCCCGAATCTAAATCATAACGATTAAATATTCAGAAGATATAGTTAATAGAGCACAAGCGTTGCTGATATAGTGTAGTCGGTCAATCATGTAGGACTCTCACTCCTACGACTGGGGTTCAAATCCCCATATCAGCATTATCTCTGTTTTCTTGTCTTTTTCCCCATTGCAGCCCTTATTCAACTAAAAGAGATTGCACGAACGATTCAGGCTACCACCTGTCATTTGATTTACAAGGCCATTTCATCCCCAGCTTCGGGATCAGCCCCTCCTTCCTCTTCTTCCGGTAGATGACACCCCCAAAGACCATCATAAAGATGATCCCAAAGATGGCGATCACAAGGACCATGAAGATGATCTGGGGGTCCCTGAAGTTGGCGGTAACGACGACGAGGGCAGCGGAGACATTCCGGAACCCGGTACCAAAGGAGAGGACCTCGCGGCTCAGCCGGTCTGATCCTCCCATCAGGTGGCCGATGGCAAATGATCCGAGGATGAAGAGGATCGCAACAAGCACGCCCTGAAGGCCGAGGACTGCACCTGCCCTCACGGTGAAGTCGCTTGTCACAAGGACGAAGGTATGGATGAGAAGCACAAGGATGATGGAGAGATCTGACGTCCTGCTGACGACCGGATGGAGCAGTTGTGCCACCTCCGGGAGCTGTGCCCGCAGCGCCATCGTGACAAGAAGCGGAATCAGCATGAATGTGACGAGATAGAGTGCGGTGCTGCTCTTATCAATAGCGACATCCCCGATCAGGAGAGGAAGAACAAGCGGCATATAGAGGATGGTGGCCAGGATCAACACCATTGTCAGCCCGACCGCATACGCGACATCCCCCTTCACAATCGAGATCGCCTTTGGGAGCGACGGGGCACCGGCGGCGGCAGCGACGATCAGAAGGCCGGTTGCCAGGCCGGGATCAAGGGGGATGACCCTCAGGATGAGAAGGGCAAAGAGGGGGACGGCAAGAAAATTTGCAAGGAGCGAGATGGTCAGGAGCCCTTTCTTCTTCCATGGGGCGAGGATCTCCCGTGCAGTCAGGTTGAGCCCCATCGCAGCAATACTGGTGATGACAAAGAACCAGATCGCATAATTGCCAATATCAGATACCAGCGGGTTTGCAGCCATCCCTCACCCCTCCGGGTTCATTGATTAGTGCCGGGAAGTTAAAAATGGGTTGTGATTGTTCTAACCATTTGAGGGTGGATACGGGGGAGGAATCCGAATTGTATGCGTTATCCGGTACCCGTTTCCATCGTTTTGTTGCGCTCCTGATAAAAATACGAAACGATTATTGCTCATCTGCTCTTTCCATGTATACCGCAGGGAAATAGGACGTCGTAACGGAAACCAAGGCTAGAAAACGTGTTCCGCTTGATCAGCCTTCTGCGATAGCCAGGATGAGCCATCATGAATACTAAAACTGATATCAAACGAATTCTTGGAGTACTGATTATCCTCACCTGCATGGTTGGAGGTGTCAATGCCGCCGGTTCGCTTTCAGCTGACTTTTACGCCACGCCTGAAAACGGTAGCGCTCCATTGACAGTCGAATTCACAGATCTATCCACTGGGGATGCTTCCGGCTGGGCATGGTACTTTGGTGAGGGGATCACCGATCCTGAGTGGACTGAGATGGCCCCGGATGCAGGATGGTCGCCCCGGGGAGGCCATTCAATGGTTGCCCTTTCCGATGGGAGCGTCGTCCTGATGGGTGGCATTGAAGATGGTGCCTACACCCATGATGTCTGGCGATCAGAGGACTCCGGTACCACCTGGAGCCGGATTGCTGAAGCACCCGGGTGGCCACCCCGCGTCTCCCATAGCAGCCTTCTCCTCCAGGATGGCAGTATCCTTATTATGGGGGGCTTATTTTGGGATGGTGAGCAATATCTCGATTATAATGATGTCTGGCGTTCAACCACGGGGGGCGCTCACTGGACGAAGGTAACCGATGAAGCCGGGTGGTCGGCCCGTGATGGCCTAACCAGTCTTCTCCTTCACGACGGCAGCATACTCGTGATAGGAGGGTGGGACAGGACCGGCCAGAAGAACGATGTCTGGCGTTCGAATAATAACGGTATTTCCTGGTCCCAGATCTCTTATCGGGCCGGATGGCCTGCCCGGACATACCATTCCAGTGTTCTGCTCCCTGATGGCAGTATTGTCCTGATGGGCGGCTACTTTGAAGATGATGAGGGCTGGTCATACTACAATGATGTCTGGCGCTCAACCGACAATGGTGCCACCTGGACTGAAATGACATCGGATGCCGGGTGGTCGGCCCGTGATGGCCATACGAGCGTTGCACTCCCCGATGGGAGCATTCTGCTGATGGGAGGCAGGGATGATGATACGAGGTATAACGATCTCTGGCATTCAACAGATTCCGGTGCCACCTGGACCGAGATCACTCCTGAGACGGGGTGGCATGCACGTGACCGTCAGGACAGTCTGCTCCTTCCTGATGGGAGCATTCTCGTCACAGGTGGCTGGCATTATGATGGGAATGACGAATTTACCTACTTTAACGATGTCTGGCGGCTGGAGACAGCCAGCTCAATGATACAGAATCCCTCTCATCTCTATATGGCTCCGGGCAGCTATAGCGTCACACTCCGGGCATTCAATGCCGCAGGGTTTTCCACCCTCACGAAAGAGGATTCTATTACCGTCACCGAGCCTGTCCCTCCAGAGACACCAGCTCCCCCAGTCACTCCTGAGCCTGAAGAAACACCTGTTCAGACACCAACACCAGAGGAGTCCCCGGTTGCCTATGCACCGGTTCTGCTCATGATCGCAGGGCTGATTGTAGTTGCGATGCGAAGAGAGGAATAATCTTTTTTGCGCGATTTTATACGAGAGAGTCTATCCCGGTAACTCTTTTTCCCAGACCTTGAATTCAAAAAAAGTATTTAATTTATATTTTACGCAGATATAAAAGGATTATAAGAATTGCACCTATGGTTATCAAAGCCGCTGTCGGGGCAGGAGTCGGCTCTGGTGTGGGAGTTGGGGTTGGAGTGGCAGGAGTCGGCTCTGGTGTGGGAGTGGGTGGAGGTGTGGCAGGAGTCGGCTCCGGTGTTGGAGTGGGGGTTGGAGTGGCAGGAGTCGGCTCTGGTGTGGGAGTGGGAGTGGGGGTTACTCCACGGACCTGATATGTTATCGTATTTGATTCAGGAGCATAATCTGCAAATCCCTGTGGGTTCTCCCATATCACCCGAATTGAATGGCCACCCCTCCCAAGTTGCTGAGAGGTAAACGAACCCACAACTTCATCAGTATACATAACAGGTGATGTGATATTTATATTTGAGAAGTCCATGCCATCAACGACCCACGTCTCTCCTCCATCCGGACCGGTGAATATGACGGTGACCGTTGCCGGATAATGATTCCCCACCCGGTAGTGTGCTGCGACCCTTGAAGATATAATCTTCACAGCGAGTCTTGTTGTCTCAGGGATGGTAATTCCTTCGGTTGATTCGTGATGATAAGGACTGGCCAGAACAACATCTATCTCAAGACCTGGACGCTCGATACGTATGGATGCACCTGCACCATCAGCGGACGAATACGCAAAATAGGTTGCTGGTACTTCCAAAACCTCTACATCAAGGACATGAAATGAAGTATCATCAGAAACAGGGATCGTATCCAGAATTGCTTTTGATGGATTATCATCCCGATATCTCTGTAAACTTTCAACAGGATTGTTGGTTGTGGTGTTTCTTAGCTGGGTGAGATCCAAATCCCGTTCCCAGATAAAGATCGTATCTCCAGGTTGAATGTCAGATATCCCAGGTCCTCGCGCCATTGCTGAATGTGTTATCAGCGATACGGCAAGGATGAATACTATGAGGAGGGTAACCCCTCTTATAAATCCGGTTGTCATGCTCATGAGAAGACCTCCCAGTACTCTCCATACAAGAGAATAGATTATATAAAATTATTGTAACCGGACTGAAGAAAATAGGATCACCAGGCTGGGGCCCCCCAAACTCCTCCTTAGAAGAGATTGGCACAAATACAAAAAGATAGCAGGAAAGAACCAGAATTCTTCCAACATCTTTCTCCAACCTTTTTCACACTGACGCTTTCCTGAATAAAAACGCCCCGATAACGATCATCACCACCGTACTTGCAGTAAGCACCAGCAGGCATACCATCGGATGGATGGCTGAGGTGCCAAGCAGGCCATACCGGATCCCCTCGACACCATGGGTGAGCGGGTTTAGAAGTGTCAGGGGTATCACCCATTCGGGGAGGCTGGTAATAGGAAAGAGTGCGCCGGAGAGGCCGAATATCGGGAAGATCACAAAGTTCATGATCAGCTGGAACCCGTGCATATCCTCCATCTTCGAGGCGATGGCAATCCCAAACGCGGCGAAACAGATGCCGATCAGTGTCATGAAAAGGAATGCGATGAGAAATCCCCGGTATGTAGGAATACCAAGTCCGATGAAGAGCGATAAGACCAGGATCAACGCCCCCTGGATGACAGCGGTCGTCGCCCCGCCGGCGGTCTGGCCGAGCATGATCTCAAGCCGCGATACCGGTGCAACAAGCGTCTCCTTGAGGAATCCAAACTGTTTGTCCCAGATGATCATAATTCCCGAGAAGACGGAGGTGAAGAGTACCGCCATTGCGATGATCCCGGGCACCAGGAACTGGAGATAGTTCTCCCCGGTACTGCCCGGTATCTGCACCACCTCATTCAGCCCGAATCCAAGAGCCACCAGGAAGAAGACCGGCATCCCGAGGCTCCCGACGATCCGGCTCTTTGAACGGAGATAGCGCTTCATGCTCCTGAGCCAGAGGGTATAGACGATATCCATCCTCAGTTCCTCCTCGGCATCATCATCCGCATCCGGTCCACCGCACCCGCCTCTTCCTGCCGCATCTCCCTGCCTGTATAGTGGAGGAAGACATCCTCAAGAGTAGGTTTTCTGATCGAGATGGATGCAATCGTATAGCCATCCCGGCCGATCAGACCAAGGAGGTCAAGGAGGTGATCTTCAGCAGATCGGACCCGGATGATCACCTGCCCGTCATACTGTTCCGCACCCAGAATCCATGGGGCCGTGATATCGTCTGCAATTCTGCCTGCATCGGGGGATGTGATGGAGACGACGTCCTCACCAACCATACTCTTCAGGGTGGCAGGTGAGTCCATCGCAACGATCCTGCCCCGGTCGATGATCGCAACCCGGTCGCAGAGGCGGTCCGCTTCATCCATGTAATGGGTGGTGAGGATGATGGTGATCCCCTTTGTCCGGTTCAGGTTCCGGATATACTCCCAGAGATGGTTTCGGGTCTGGGGATCAAGGCCAAGAGTCGGTTCATCCAGGAAGAGGACAGACGGCTCATGAAGGAGACCTCGCGCTATCTCCAGCCGCCGACGCATACCACCGGAGAAGGTCTTCACCAGACTCTCCTGCCGGTCTTCCAGCTCGACAAGCCGGAGCATGGCACGTATCCGCTCCTCCCTGAGCACCTTTGGGATGCGGTAGAGCCTGCCATGGAAATCCATATTCTCCCACGCGGTCAGCTCCTCATCAAGGCTCTGATCCTGGAAGACAACACCGATGGCTTTCCGGACGCCATCCTGATCGTTTTGGATATCAATACCATTGAGAGATGCCCGGCCCGATGTCGGTTCAAGGAGGGTGGAGAGCATCGAGATGGCTGTCGTCTTCCCGGCGCCATTCGGACCAAGCAGACCAAAGATCTCACCTTTTTCTATCTCAAAGGAGATGGCGTCGACTGCAGTAAAATCCCCGAATCGTTTCGTGAGCCCCTCTACAAGAACTGCCGGCATATTCTATCTCCTCCTATCGATCAGAACCAGAAGGCTGCATCATCAAAACCTGATGAGTATCCTGATCAACAAAAGAACGTGCCAGGCGATATGGCTTGCGGAGTTGCCAACCATCGGAACGTCATGAGAGATGGAACGGCCATATCGGATCGCAGAAATCCCCCCATATACCTTTATTACCCGACCCAACAATCTAAGGGACAGGTATGCCGGATGAATGGAAGGTGACGATCACGGTAACCCTGAAGGTCGGCGGTGCATCAACGAGGAAGGAAGCGGAGAAGGCAGCACTAGAACGGCTCTTTGCCCTTCTGAAGAGTGGCGCGGAGATCCCCTGGGATACAACCGTTGTTCCGTTGAAGGAGCACAGGGGCGATGAGCCGGTATTCGGGGTACGGTGGGAGTAAAACCCCTCCGGCTGATTCGCCACCCCGTTTTTGGATTAATGCACTCCGAGCACCCTTCTTATCTCCTTACCCCGCCAAGATCGATCACCAATGTATGATCTCGTCGTCGTTGGGGGAGGACCAGTCGGGGCAACCGCCGCCCGGTTATCTGCTCAGGCGGGCCTCTCCACACTCCTTATTGAAGAACACGCCACAATAGGCGATCCTGTCCAGTGCGCCGGCCTCCTCAGCTCATCAGCCTTCGCCGAATGCGAGACCTCTGAACAGTCAGTGTGCAACACCGTCTCGGGGGCCCGTATCGTCTCCGGAGCAGGGGATGAGCTCCTCTTTGATGCAGAGGTCACAAAGGCCTGGGTCGTGGACCGATCCGCCCTCGACCGGGAGATGATGATGGCAGCCGGCGATGCCGGTGCTGAGATCCGGGTGAAATCCTATGCACGATGGAGACGGCCGGGACTGATCAGCATCCAGGGATCGGGCGGATATGAGGAGATCCCCCACCGGATCTGTATCGCCGCCGACGGGCCACGAAGCTCCATCGCACGGGCGGCCGGGCTTGGAAGACCCCGATATCTCCTCTCCGGCATCCAGGCGGAGATACCACATCAATCAGATCCACGGTATGTTGAACTTCACCCGGATGCATCCCCTGATTTCTTCGGATGGGTGATCCCGATCTCCCCGACACGTGCCAGAGTGGGGCTTTGCGGAGCTGCGGATGTCGGGGAACGCTTTGCCAGGTTCATCCGAGGATATACCGATACATCCGTACATCTGGCCACCGGGGCGATCCCCCTTGGTCCCCTCGAACAGACCTATTCGGATCGCCTGATGATCTGCGGGGATGCCGCCGGCTTCCCCAAGCCGACCTCGGGCGGGGGTATATATACCGGAATACGGTCTGCCCGCCATGCTGTTGCCACCACCATCAGTGCTCTCGAATCGGATGATGCCGGAGAGACCAGCCTATCTGAATACGAAGATCTCTGGAAGGCGGACTTTGGGCGTGAGCTCTCCCTTGGACTCCGCCTCTTTGAGATGCGGGGGAGAATGTCCGAGAGTGATATCAATATCGCGATCCGGAAGCTCTCCCAGCCCGATATCCTCCGGATCATCGTGGAGGAGGGGGATATGGACAGGCCGGGCCGGCTCATCTGCCGGCTGATGGGCAGGCCCGATCTCCTCACACTCTTTGGGAGGATCGGAATGACGACCATCCTGAGGGGCCTCATCTGATCCCCCCTTCTAACCATATCCTTCATCTCATCAAAGCGCAAGATCCATATCTATGGAGAGTAAATTCGGGCGTGGTTTCGTTGTGAACCTGGTCCTCCTGAGCAAACACTTCGCCCTACCCCCTGAGCAGGCCTTCTATGGCGCATCGGATCACCTCACCGAGATGCAGATGCCACCACGATTGAAAGGCACCGAGGCCGAGGAACTGATGATGCGCCTCAAGAAGATCGTCATCTGGCATAAGATCGGGATCAATGATAAACAGGATGCCGAAGCCGCGCAGAAAATCATCAAACGGCTCGTCATCGCAGTTGATAAGGAGCTTGGAATCGACGATCCGGATATGGGATCATTTGACTGATTCCCGCCCTTTTCCATTGAATAGGGAACTATATCATCCCTGAGAGCCAATATATATGTCAGAGCAGACGGCATCTCCCCGTCTGCAGAGATAACGGCAGTTATACCATTATTCAAAAAAATAAACCCATATCTGCCCTGATCGGAGCCATGCATGAATAGTACATACAACGCAGAACAGATCACCGTTTTAGAAGGTCTCACTCCAGTGCGAGAGAGGCCGGCGATGTATATCGGGAGCACGGACAGCCGGGGTCTGCACCATCTCATCTACGAGGTTGTGGATAACTCCATCGATGAAGCGCTTGCCGGGTATTGCAGCCACATCAGCATCCAGATCAACACCGACGGATCCTGTACCATCGAGGATGACGGGCGTGGAATTCCAATCGATATCATGCCAAAGTATGGGAAGAGCGCCCTCGAAGTGGTGATGACCATCCTTCATGCCGGAGGGAAGTTTGACAAGAACTCCTACCAGGTATCGGGAGGTCTTCATGGCGTTGGTGTATCGGTCGTCAACGCCCTCTCGGAATGGATGACCGCCGAGGTCTTCAGGGGAGGGAAGATCTATTCGATACGGTTTGAACGGGGGGTGGTCATATCACCGATATCATCTGTCGAAGAGTCCGAGGAAGAGCAGAAGCGCCGCCTGAAGGATCGGTATGGATCTGCAGCCTCATCGATGGATCTCAATGATCCCACCCTCCTGAGCGGAACCCGGATCACCTTCAAACCGGATGCCTCAATCTTTGAGACGACCCACTTTGATTTTGATGTCATCAGCTCCCGGCTCAGAGAGCTTGCCTTCTTAAACAGCGGCCTGAAGATCCGAATACTGGACAAGCGTAGCGGTGATGGCGAAACCTTCCATTACGAGGGGGGAATCATCGAGTTTGTCAAATACCTCAATGATGGCAAAGAGGCGATCTACCCTGATGTCATCTACTTTGGAAAGAAGGATGAAGAGAATAAGATCGAGGTGGATGTTGCCATCCAGTATAACACGGGATACAGCGAGTCCGTCTTTGCTTTTGTAAACAGTGTTAACACACGCGAGGGTGGAACACATCTTGAAGGCTTCCGCTCCGCACTGACCCGGGCGATCAACACCTCAGCGAGGAAGAAGAATCTCCTCAAAGGGGATTTCTCCCTCAAAGGTGATGATGTCCGTGAAGGGCTCTGTACGGTTATCAGCCTGAAGATTGCAAATCCCCAGTTCGAGGGGCAGACGAAGATGCGGCTTGGTAACTCCAATGTCAAGGGTATCGTCGACTCTCTCGTCTATAGCTCACTCATCGAGTATTTTGAGGAGCATCCAAAAGTCATCACCATCATTACCGAGAAGGCATCCATGGCTGCACGGGCACGTGAGGCTGCACGAAATGCCCGTGAGCTTGCCAGAAGGAAGAGTACACTTGAGTCCTCCGGACTTCCCGGGAAACTTGCCGACTGTTCAGAACGGGATCCGTCAAAGAGTGAGATCTACATTGTTGAGGGAGATTCGGCAGGCGGATCAGCCAAGCAAGGTCGAAACAGGCGATTCCAGGCGATCCTCCCACTGAAGGGAAAGATCCTCAATGTTGAGAAGGCAACCGAGCACAAGATCCTTAAAAATCTCGAGATTAACGCCCTCATATCTGCAATCGGAACAGGGATCGGGACGAACTTTAATCCTGAAAGGGCACGGTACCATCAGATCATCATCATGACCGATGCGGATGTGGATGGAGCACATATCAGCACTCTCCTGCTCACGTTCTTCTACAGATATATGAAAGAACTGATTGAACTTGGTTACATTTACATCGCCCAGCCTCCCCTCTACCGGATTGCCAGGGGGAAGAACGAGCGCTACGTCTTCCGTGAAGATGAGATGCGAAAGGCCCTCCAGGAGATGGGGGAGACCGGCGTCCATGTTCAGCGATACAAGGGTCTTGGTGAGATGAATGCAGACCAGCTCTGGGAGACGACGATGAATCCTGAAAAGCGTGTCCTTAAGCAGGTGATGATCGAGGATGCCATCCATGCAAACGATATCTTTGAGAAACTCATGGGCGAGAATGTCTCGGCACGAAAGGACTTCATCAAACGCCATGCAGGAGAGGTGAAGAACCTTGACATCTGAGGAAGGAAGAGCACACATCATCCCGGTTGCGATCGAGGATGAGATGAAGAAGAGTTACATCGATTATGCGATGAGTGTCATCATCGGCCGTGCCATCCCTGATGTCCGCGACGGGTTAAAACCGGTCCACCGGAGGACGCTCTATGCGATGTGGGGGACCGGGAACACCTCGGATAAGCCATTCCGGAAATCGGTCAAAGCCGTCGCAGCAACGATGGAGAACTACCATCCCCACGGAGACTCGGCGATCTATGATACCCTCGTCAAGATGGCCCAGCCTTTCAGCTATCGATACACTCTTGTTGAAGGGCAGGGGAACTTCGGATCCATCGACGGTGACTCGGCCGCGGCGATGCGATATACCGAGGCCCGCCTGACAAAGGTCGCAGAGTCGCTCCTCATCGATATCGAGAAGCAGACCGTTGATTTTACGCCGAACTTCGATGGTTCAACGACAGAGCCTGTTGTTCTCCCGTCACGGGTTCCAAACCTCCTCGTCAACGGGACGAGCGGGATCGCAGTCGGGATGGCGACAAACATGCCCCCTCACAATCTCGGCGAGGTCTGTACCCTTGTTGAACGGTTCATCGAGGATAGCAGCCTTCCGCTCAATGAGATCCTCTCGATCCTCCCGGGCCCGGATTTCCCGACCGGCGGGCAGATCATGGGAAGGGACGGTATCGTCAACGCCTATACAACAGGATATGGACGGATTATCGTCCGTGGTGTCGCGGAGATAGAGATTGGGAGACGTGAAACACAGCATATCATCATCACAGAGATCCCCTACCAGGTCAATAAGGCACGACTCATCGAGCACATAGCAGAGCTCGTCCGTGAGAAGAAGATCGAAGGAATCAGCGATCTCCGTGACGAGTCAGACAAGGAAGGCATCCGGATCGTCATCGATCTCAAGAAGGGGATCAACGCAGATGTCATCCTGAATCTGCTGTACAAACATACGCATCTCCAGACGACCTTCGGTGTCATCAACCTTGCAATCGTCGATGGGCAGCCGAAAGTTCTGCCAATCACCGATCTCCTCCGCCACTTCCTTGCCCACCGTGTCGAGGTGATCAGGCGGCGGTCCGAGTTTGAGCTGAAGAAGGCACGTGACCGGAACCATATTCTTACCGGCCTTCTGATCGCCCTGGATCGGATCGATGAGGTGATCGCAACCATCAGGGCATCGCCATCCGTTGAACAGGCGAGTCTTGCCCTCATCGACCGATTCTCCCTCGATGAGATACAGGCAGACGCCATCCTGAAGATGCAGCTCCGCAGGCTGGCGGCACTTGAACGGCAGAAGATCGAGGATGAGAAGAAGGCGCTTGAAGCAGAGATTGCCCGACTTCTTGAGCTCCTCTCAAGCGAGGCGAACATTCTAAGGGTGGTAAAGGAAGAGACAGCCTCAATCCGTGAGCAGTTCTCTGATCCGCGCCGGACGGAGATTGCCGAGAGTGCGGAATTCCTTGATAAGGAAGCACTCATCGAAGAGAAGCAGGTCTTCGTCGCACTCACCGAACAGAACTACATCAAGAGAATGCCCCTTGAGACCTACCGCCAGCAGCGGAGAGGTGGCCGTGGCATCATCGGGATGTCAACGAAGGAAGAAGACTGTATCGCCTCCGTCTTCGTTGCGTCAACCCATGACTATCTCCTCTGCTTCTCTGATAAAGGGAAGGCGTACTGGCTGAAAGTCTATGATATCCCCGAGGGATCACGGACATCACGCGGCAAGGCAATCGTCAACCTCCTCGAACTGAACAACGAGACGATACAGACGGTTATCCCGATCTCCAGCTTCAGAAGCGATCATTTCCTCTTCTTTGCAACGAGGAATGGAACCGTCGTCAAGATCGCTCTTGATCAGTTTAAGAACCCAAGACAGTCCGGAATAAACGCAATCAAGCTCAGGGAGGGGGATGAACTCGTCGATGTCAAATGGACCGACGGGGGGCGCGAACTTATCCTGACGACCCGGCATGGTCAGAGCCTGCGGTTCCATGAAGAGACGGTCCGGGCAGTCGGCAGAGGCGCGATGGGGGTCAAGGGGATATCACTCCGTCATGGCGACCAGCTCCAGGCGGTTACCGTCGTTGACTATGACCATCTCCTGACGATCACCGAGAAGGGATATGGGAAGAGGACAGAGTTTGAAGAGTTCCGTGGACATGGACGTGGAACCCTTGGTGTCCGGAACATCGTCACCGACACCCGTTCCGGAATGGTGGTCGCCTCACGTTCAGTCGCAGATGCTGATGAGATCATCGTGATGACCGCATCAGGGATCGTTATCAGAACCCCGGTCGACGGAATCACCATTCAGAAGCGGAGCACACGAGGTGTCCGGATTATCCGGCTTGAGGATGGCGACCGGGTGACAGGCTTTGCGACCATCACCGCAGACATGCTCCCTCCTGAAGGTGAGGAAGAGTTGGGTGACGAACCCGACGACGACCAGAAAGAATAGATGTATGGGAGGGTATATCCCTCTCCCATGTACCAGACCCGGATACAGATCAGGACCTCCGGTGAAGGAGATATCATCAATATCACCGCTGCTCTTTCTGATGCCGTGTGTACAAGCGGCATCCAGACCGGGGTCCTTCACCTCTTTGTCATCGGATCGACCGCTGCCCTGACGACGATTGAGTATGAACCCGGTGCCCTCGCGGATCTCCGTGATGCCCTTGGGCGGATCGCGCCGGTCAGTGCTCAGTATGCCCATGATGCCAGGTGGGGCGATGGAAACGGGAGATCCCATGTCCGGGCAGCCATCCTCGGCCCCTCGCTCTCTATTCCTGTTTCAGAAGGAAAACTCCTCCTTGGAACATGGCAGCAGGCGATCCTTGTCGAGCTGGATATCCGTCAGTCACGGGAAAGGATGATCGTCATGACGATCATCCCCTGAAAAAAAGTTAGTCGAGTGGTATTGATTCAAGCTGTGAGACGAGCTCCCAGATACGGGTCCGTGCATGCACCGGCATGTTTGGATCATTGCTGACCTCGTCGATCTTGGAGATTGCTGTTGCAGCCCTGAGTCCGGGAGCATCTGATTCATTCAGAAGAATAAGCCGGGTCTCATCTGCAATCCTGCGGATATTCCTCGGAATGGTATTATCCTCCGTCATCATCTGCAAAATCTGTACACAATTTCGTATTGTATTGTCTGTTGGTACCAATGAAAGCCCTCCATATTGCCCTCTACTATTCCCCTCATAGGTTTATATAGTTTCATCACTCATCAGATGATTCTTTATCTCTTCTGCACCATAGTACTCCGGTTCAGATGGCAGAAATTGACGAAATTATGGCAGATTACCTTTTGAAGGGTGCAAAGATGCTTGCGAAGACCTGTCCGGTCTGCCATGCACCTCTCTTTGAGTACAAAGGCGAACGGCTCTGCGTCCTCTGCGCAAACACCCCCCAAAGTGAAGATAATGAGGATCTCCCGCCTGCGCCCCTGCAGGAAGAGAAAAACGATTATAAAGAGCCGGTGATTGAGGAGATTGCAAAACCCCCGGTTCCCCGGACAACCCGGCCGTCATCGGCAGAGGAGGCGATAACGTCCTCGATCAGCATCCTCTGTCAGCGGATGGCAGCAGAACCGGATCCCTCCCGGTGTCTCATCTATATGCAGACGATCAGGGAAGGGGCTGAGTCGATTCGGATTCTCCGGGGAGAGTAGATCCCTCCCCCGGATCCACCTTTTCATCAAAAAGTGTCGTCTGTTCGGACTCCTGCCTTGTTCTATCCCTGAGTCTTTTCACCCCGCTTGCCATCGCCTTCTCCTTCCGGTTGCTCACCCACCGGTTCGCTTCATCTGAGGTCCCTTTGGTGACAAGAACGATAATCCGCCCTGCACTGCTCCTCCCGGTCCTCCCCTTCCGCTGGATACTCCTGATCTCGGATGGTACCGCCTCATAAAAGATGACAAGATCGGTGGATGGGATGTCAAGACCCTCCTCTCCGATTGAGGTGGCAACAAGGACCGGGTACTCCCCCTCACGGAACCTGTGGATCGCCTCAATCTGCTTCTTCTGCGAGAGCCCCTTCTCCTCAGCCCGTGATGCCTGGCCAACGAACCGGCAGGCCGTGATCCCCTCATCTGAGAGATAGTTGACGAGCATCGTGACGGTATCACGGTAGCTGGCAAAGACGATAGACCTGCTCTCCGACTCATTAAGGAGGAGATCATGAATGATATCTGCGGTGATCCCGGCCTTTGGATGGAGTTCACCGGTGAAGCCGGAGACGATCCGCATCACCTCGGAGAATCTGTGATCCTGTATCATCCGCTGGCTCGCCCTGCTCCCCTTCTTTGACCGCCCTTCCGAGTCGAGCTTCCCGATATAGGAGCGGAGTGCGGTTGATCCCTGTGACTCGGCGAGGATGACGGCATGCCGCAGTTTCATAATCTCAGCAGAGAGGGACGCTGCCTGGTATGCGGTCGGATCACCGGCAGCGATCCGCTCCTGAATTGTGGCATTGAGCTGGTTGAGGGCCTTCATCGAGAGATTCTGCCTGCGAGGGAGGGAGTAATTCAGCCCGGTGAGCGTCCCCAGACGGGTATCGATCATCCCTTCAATGAGGGTCACCACCTGTCTGAGGGGTTCGGGGAGAGGTACCGCGATATACTCCACCGTCCGTTCGTGGATATACGGGATGACATCGGCATCATTCTCATCCCGTGTCTCAACTCTCGTGATCCCAAGATGCGTACAGATCTCAGCAACCCGTGCCCTGTCACTCCCGGGGGATGCAGTCATCCCAAGGATGAGGGGATCTCTTCCGGTCTGCATATACTCCTCTGCAAGATAGGTATATGCATACTCACCGGTTGTACGGTGGCACTCATCAACGATGAGAAGAGAGACGTCCGAGAGAGAGTACCTCCCGGAGATGACATCATTTTTGATCACCTGTGGTGTTGCACAGCAGATTCGGCATCGCCTGAATATGTCAGCACGCTTCTCCGGTTTTGTATCCCCGGTGAAGCTGACACAGGCATCATTCTCCGTCTCCTGAAGGGCAAGGGCATTTTGAAAGAACCGCAGGTGCTGATCCACAAGCGGTTTTGTCGGGGCAAGGAGGAGAACCTTCCCATCGGTATTCAGGAGGCGTGAGGCGGCGACGAGGAGGGCGACGACGGTCTTGCCAAGACCGGTCGGAAGGACAACCAGCGTATTCTCCTCGAGTGCCTGCATCGCGATGGCAAGCTGGTACTGCCGTGACTCGACCGTCCCTGGTTTGATGAGAGGGTGCTGGATCGTCTTCATCGATAGAAAAATCAGGGTGCGGGGAAGGTCATCTCCCCACGTACCAGACGCCGGACAGTGACAGGAATTTCCTGGATCGGGATCCGGATCTGCTGCATGCTGTCACGGTCCCGGAGTGTCACCGTGCCATCCTCTTTTGACTCATAGTCAACGGTGATGGCAAATGGTGTCCCGATCTCATCCTGCCTCCGGTAGCGCCGTCCGATTGCTCCGGAGTCATCATATTCTGCGAGGATGCCTTCTGTTTTGATTGCATCGGTTATCTGTCGGGCGATGGTATCAAGGCCGTCGCGGGTCATCAGCGGAAATACCGCCACCTGAATCGGGGCAATCGACGGAGGAAGCCGGAGGACGCTCCGTGCCTCCCCCTCAACCTCGTCCTGGTAGAAAGAATGCTCAAGCACAGCATAGAGGATCCGGTCAATACCATAGGATGGCTCGATGACGTGCGGCCTGACCTCTTCACCACGGACGAGGACCTCTTCGTCGCGGACATCATAGAGTTCGGGATCGATCTGGATAATCTCCTCATCCAGAGTGATCCGCAGACCATCATCCCCGGGTATTCCGGCGGCAATCTTCTCACTGACCTCCTTGGCCCGTCCTTTAAACCTTGGTCCAAGAAGCCCCATCTTCGGAACCACTGCAACCCTCCTCTCCATTCGGGGTTCCGGATACTGGATGAAGACGGTCATCTTCTCACCGCTCACCTTCGCATGGGCAGAGAGATCATAGTCTGTCCGATCAGCAATCCCGACCGCCTCGACCCAGCCAAACCGGGCAGAGAGATACTCGGCATCCCAGCAGTCTGCCGCATAATGGGCCCGCTCATCAGGGAGGTGCTGGCGGAATCTGAGCTTCTCCCTATCGACGCCGATCCTGACCATAAAGTCATGGGTCAATGCGAGATAGTAGGCGACGTACTCATTTGCCACGAGGCCGCACTCGACAGCTTCACGCATTGTGACACTGACCGGATCAAGGCGTTCCACCTGGTGATCCATCCCATAGAGCGGCATCTCATAGTCTGCATACCGATCGAAGTTCGGATGATCCTTCTCCTCGGGATGGACAAAGATCTCTGCTTCAGCCTGGGTAAATTCCCTGAGCCGGATCATCCCCTGCCGGGGTGATATCTCGTTTCGATAGGATCGCCCAATCTGAACAGCTCCGAATGGGAGTGAGTCGCGGTAGAATCTGAGGAGACGCCCAAAATCCGTGAAGATCCCCTGTGCCGTCTCGGGACGGAGATACCCTGTCCGGCTTCCTCCGGGACCAATCGAGGTGGTAAACATCAGGTTGAATGAAAAGACCTCGATATCAACGAGCGGTTTTTTACATGAGACACAGCTCTTCCCCTCGAGTTTCTGCGTCAGCTGCTCTTTGCTCAGTGATGAGGCATTTCGTATCTCGTATTCCTCTGCGACATGATCTGCCCGGAAGAAGTCACGGCAGTGGGGGCACTGGAACATCTTATCTGAGAATCCCTTGACATGGCCAGATGCAAGATAGATAGGCTCAATACCGACGGTCGGGCACTCAATCTCATAGTACCCTTCCATGATGATGTAAAATTCACGCCAGACATCTTCGATCCGCCTCTTCATCATCGCTCCGAGGGGACCATAGTCGATGAAGCCGGCAACAGACCCATAAATCTCTCCCGACGGCCAGACAAAACCCCGGCGACGTGCAAGATCGATCACCTTCTCATATATATCCACCATTGATATCACGACTCTTCCTCATCTATTGGATGACACCGTATTTGATATGATTGCCATTTCAAATAACCAGCAAACTATTTAACCTGTGAGCCCGATGAGATGTGAATACCGATACAACAGGTCGTTACCACATGGCTACCAGCAGTAAACAGAAAGATCTTCTCAAGCTCTTCGCCGATATCACCAATAAAACAACGATTGTTGAGCCGATGAAGAAGATCCACGGAACCCTTCGGGATCAGGACGCAGTTGAACGAGAGATCGCCCTTATCATGAGAGAGATTCTGGAGGCGGGCCATTTCAAGACACGTCTTGAGCCGATTCAGCTCGCGCGTCTTATCGCCCTCTATCATGCCGGGAAGAATGATACGGAGATTGCACGAAGCCTCGGCGATGAGAAGCTCTCAAAGACGGTTGCACGGGCCCGTGTCCGGCTGAAGCTCTTCCGTGATCTCGATTTTAAGATGCCGTTTGATCCGGCCCACCTTGAGGAGCTTGTTGCATCAGGGATCACGATGAAGGAGGTCTCAGAGAAGCTCGGCATCAGCCCTTCAACACTCAGGGAGTACCGGCACGTGATCGATGAACAGAAGGATACAACCCTTGATCCCTATCTCGAAAGAATCCGAGATGTCATGGAGGATCGCGATCTGACCGAGCAGATGACACTTGGTGTCACCAGGGACAGCCTTGGCGATGCCATCGATACAACTGAGGCTGAGATGGCCGATCTCACCTAACCTTTTTTTCGTCACCCCCCTCATCTGAATGCATGTACCTGACCTATCTTGGACATGCATGTATCCTTTGTGAGGGAACCCGCAGGGTTCTCATCGACCCGTTCATCCCCTCCGGAGAGCCGGCACCGGATGCCGATATTATCTGTGTGACCCATGCCCATGCAGATCACCTTGGCCAGACGGTCAGTCTTGGAAAACCGACGGTTGCACCCAATGAGCTGGCAAAATATCTTGCAGAGAAAGGAATTCCAACAGAGGCGCTGAATATCGGCGGTGGAGTTGAGATCGACGGAGTTCGCATTGTGATGGTTCCTGCCCTCCATTCATCATGGATCGAAGATGCCGGCTCCGGATACTATGGTGGGCCGGCCGCCGGATATATCATCACGATGGATGGCATGACGATCTACCATGCAGGTGATACCGCCCTCTTCTCGGATATGAAGCTGATAGCCGATCTCTATCATCCTGATGTCGCACTCCTCCCGATTGGAGGAAGATTTACGATGGGGCCTGAGGAGGCGATGGTCGCCGCACGGTTCATCGGAGCCCCGCTGGTCATTCCTATCCATTATAATACCTGGGAGAAGATTGCCCAGGATCCCGTTCCATTCAAGGAGGCCATCGAAATCACGACAGATATGAAGGTAGCGATCCTCAATCCCGGTGACCGGATAGATCCCTCGAATCCGAAAGATATTTTGCACAGATGACCTACCCTTCAGTATGAAATGGTATCTTATCCTCATCCCCCTCCTCATCCTGACAGCCGGATGTGTCGGGGCTGAACATGGAGAAGACGTACCGCCGCAGGCCCCCGGGGTCTGGGTCCATGACTCGGGATCTCCTGTCTTCCTCTTCCAGTTTCATCCCGAAGGAGGAGCACAGATATGGTTCATGGCACTTGATGACCCGGCCCGGCCCGGCCACCCGGTGATGGTTCAGGGAACCTGGGTTGAGGCATCGTCAGGTATTGACATCGGGTACAAAGCACCACTCTCCGGTGAACATCGGACACTGCAGATGGAATGGAGTGGACGGGACCTGCTCCTGGCCGGTGCGCTGATGGAGGATGGAACAGCTATTGATGTTGCGGATCTTCAGGGAGCCCGGTTTGTCCGGGGCGAGTCATACTCTGCTCCGATTATGGGCTTTGAGGAGATCGATCTCTTTCTGAAGAGGTAAAAATGGGGGCAGATGCCCCTCTCAGACCGACCGCCGGTACTCCTCGAGGAGTGCCGTGCGGTAATCGTCTGCCTTCTTTGTCGGAATATAGTTGAGTTTGCCTGCCCGGAGGAGGAGTTCGTCTGCTATCCTTGCCTCATCGGTGAGTTTCAGCTTTTTCACCTCGCTGATGATCCAGTCGAGCTTGTCGATTCCGGTCTCTTTTCCATCAACGAGGATACGTCTGATCAGAATCTTGTCAGGCGGTGTTCCCCCGCAGATGGTGCAGTAATCACCTTCATCTGCCATCGGAATCACCCCCTTATCATGATGAGAGCCATCGTACATCCTGGTGCAGCCCGAAGGGCATGCTGCTGTACCACCATACAGCCTGCAACAGCCCCATCCTGATACTCTGGACGCTCGTCCAGCCTGATAACCCGTCCTTTGAGGTTGTCACTCATATTCCAAGTTCTCTCCTTTTCGATTCGATATGTGCAGAGATCCCGTCAACTGCCTTCACCGGATCCGGCTCGACCGAGAGGACTCCACCAGTTATATCTTTGAGGTCCTCGGTTAATAGTTTCACCAGATTCGGAGCCCCGGTCACCGTCGGGATGGGATTGACATAAGTGTACAGACCGAATGCCAGGGCGAAGATGGCATCAATCGTCGCCTTCTGCTCCATATACTCGGGTGCCGCCGCCGCTACCGGGAGGGCGGTGACCGGGACATCGAGGGCAGCCGCAATCGCCCCGATGAGATCAGCACACCTGCCCGTGTCGGTGCAGGTCCCAAATGAGAGGACAGGCGGTATCGAGAGTGCCTTACAGAGACCCTTGAGGCCGGGTCCTGCCCGTTCCTTCGCTTCAGGCGAGGCGAGACCTGCGACCTGGAGGGCGGCACTCCCGCAGCCCATCGAGAGGACGAGGATATCACGCTTTATAAGTTCCTCGGCGATGGCGATGGTATGAATATCCTGGCCATGATCCCTGAGAGTGGTGCAGGAGACGAGGCCGCAGACACCCCGTATGGTGCCATCCTTGATGACATTGAGGAGGGGATCAAGTGATCCGCCGAGGGCTTCAAGGATGCTCTCCGGTGAAAAGCCTGCAATTGCCGAACCGATGGGCAGGCCAGTGAGAGGTGCAACAGAACGTTTCCGTTTCGGGAAGTTCTCAATGCCGATACGGATCAGCCGCTCTGCCTGGGCATCTGCGGTTGCCGGGTTGTAGTTCTCCCGGATCGTCTCCCCTTCAAAGGCGACGAGCTCACTGACCGGGATGAGGGAGAAGCAGTACTTCTCTGCATAGAGGGGGTCCATCGGGAGCGAGCAGTTCATATCTGCAACAAACACATCGACTGCTCCGGTCGCAAGAACCGCCTCCTGCATGATCCAGTTCCCGGTAAAGCCGGCAAAGACATCATCCATCTCCCATCGCTGGATCATCTCCTGTCCGGTCTCAATATTTGCGATCACCCGTATCCCTTTTGCACCGGCGGCACGGGCGGCCTCCTGGAGATCAGGGCGGCGTGCCGTCTCGATGAGGGTAAACCCAAGGAAGGGTTCATGCCCGTTTGGAAGAATATTGACATAATCTGGGTCAAGAACACCGAGATCGACCCGCACCTGGTGTGGTCTTGGAGTTCCAAAGAGGGCGTCCTGCAGGGATTCAAGAACTATCTGGCTCTGGTATGCCATCGCCACCCCCAGTCGGAGTGCCTTCTTTGCAAGGGTGACATAATATCCGTCAACATTCGTCAGCGATGAGCCGGTTGAAAGGACCATCTCCCCATAGATACCTCCCGGGAAGATGCCAAGTTCCCGCCAGACCTTCTTCCGGTCTTCGGGTGCGAGCAGATCGACGATCCTGCTCTCTTCATGGGATCTGCGGTGAAAGTCCTCCTGCAGAAAGGCGCAGAGTGCGGGTATATCGCCATCAAGGCCGAGGCGTGCCGAGAAGGCCTTCAGCTTCTCAGGATCCCGGATGGTAAAGGGGCCGGATCCTGCCGCCGCCTCCTTCAGCGTCCGGATCGTCTCTTCGCAATGATACTGGTAGGTTGATGCCCCCATCACGTTACGGAGGAGCATCATTCGCATCGCCATCCCGTCTGCGGAGATGCCGCAGACACCCCGTTTATCGGAGGCGGCATCAGCACGGCAGGGGCCGTTTGAACAGAAGTCGCATCGTACTCCACCCATACAGAATTTACATCTCGTATCCGGGTTTGATCCAAGCCCCTGGGCTTCATATCGGTCCCAGACATTCGACATGCCATCCTCTTTCAGCCGTTCATAGACTTTTTTTACCGAATCATGGTAGGATATTCTGTTTTCATCCATTTCTCTCACCCATTGGGCTATGTATAATCCAAACATTATAATTCTTCGTCCATCCCTTCAGAGATTGGATGACCGTGCATTTCTTTACCCTGAACGGAGAGGGGATAGCTATGCAGTCGATCATCAACTGGGATGAGCTCTGGAAGGCGATCCATGTCAGCTCCCGGATCCGTACTGAGAAAGACAAGGATCCGGGTGCGATATGGGACAAGAAGGCACATGCCTACAACCGGATCACCCGTGACGAGAAGGAGTCAACAAGGCAGGAGCTTGGGATGCTGGATCTCCGGCCTGAGGATACCCTTCTTGACATAGGTGCGGGGACAGGGAGGCTTGCGGTCCCGATTGCAGGAAGGATTTCGCATGTCACCGCTCTTGATGCGTCGGCGGGGATGCTCGATCACCTGAAGGAACGGATGGCAGCGGAGGGGCGGTCGAACTACTCGTGTGTGACGATGCGGTGGGAGGATGCGGTGGTTGGGAGGGACATTCCGGTGCATGATGTCGTCATCGCCGCCTTCTCGCTCGGCTTTTATGATGTTGGTTCTGAGCTCCTGAAGATGGATGCGGCAGCCAGTCGGTCGGTGCATCTCTTCTGGCATGTCGGCCCCTGGCGTGAACCTGAGGAGATGGAACTCTACAGGGCGGTGCATGGAGAAGAAGGTGCCCGGCAGAGCGGGTATCCGGACGCCCTCTTCCTCCTCAATATCCTGCATGATTATGAGATCTATGCCGATATGCAGATCTACCGGGCAGTCTGGGAGACGATCTATGCATCTCCTGAGGAGGCGGCTGAACAGTGGATCACGATGCATGCCCCCGGGTTTGAGGATTTGGATCTCGTCACCAGCCATTATGAAAAGAGGTTGCAGAAGGATGATGACGGGATGTTCCGGGAGACTTCTATACGGACGACGGCGATGATCTCCTGGAGGAAAGGGGAATAAAGAATCCCCCTTTTGGAAGTACTTTCTATGACGGAAACGGTTGCGTATGATGTTGCCCGGACCATCGGGGAGATTGAGGTGCGCAGATATCCGGAACTCATCCTGGCAATTGTCGCTGATGCAGGCGATGAGAGCGGATTTCCCCTTCTCTTCCAGTACATCACCGGGAATAATCGATCCCGGCAAACACTCCCGATGACCTCCCCGGTGATCACCTCCCAAAAAATTCCGATGACCTCTCCCGTCATCTCAGATAAGGGCTCCATCTCATTTGTCCTCCCCGCAGGATTGCGACAGGGTGATGTGCCCGACCCACTGGATGATCGTATCCGGATCACCACGATCCCGCCGAGGGATGTTGGAGTGGTTCGGTTCAGCGGTTTGGCCAGAAAGGAGGATGTCGATGGTGCCACCAGAAGACTGCTGGATGGACTGGATAACGCCGGGATTCCAACCCATGGGGAGGTCTTTCTGATGCGGTACAATCCCCCATGGATACCGGGATTTCTGAGGCGCAATGAGGTTGCCATTGAGGTTCTCATCTGACCTGGCATATTCAGATGAGTGTGGTATGGTAGCAGGGTACGGGAGGGGCATACAAGTGTTGCAAGAGGACACTTTTAGGATGGAAAAAGTGTCACCGAAGTACACTTTTTCAAAGATAACGTGCATTTGTTCCTCTTACACCGTCCATCGAGGTCGATACGGAAAATAGAGGGGTTGCCTGCATCCTCTCCCACTTCCTTTCTTCTATCCCCGTCTCATCTCCTCCGGGAGCGGTCTGACCCGTGCTGGCGACCCAACTGCCATCATCCCGGCCGGAACATCATGGGTGACGACGGAGCCGGCAGCAACCGCCGCCCCTCTGCCGATGGTGACGCCGGGGAGGATGATGGCGGCGGCGCCGATGACGGCATAGTCCTCGATGACCGGCCCTTCAAGCCGGGGTTTGCCTGAGGGCGGATAGCGGTCGTTTGTCAGGGTGACATGCGGGCCGATGAAGACATGATCGCCGATGGTGGTATGGGTCGGGACAAATGCCATGCTCTGGATGCTGACACCTGAGCCGATGGTGCAGTTCCCCTCGATGATCGTTCCGGTGCCGATCGATGTCCCCTCCCCGATCAGTGTCTTCTCCCGGATCATCACATTATGGCCGGTATTGCAGCGATCCCCGAGGGTGACGTCGGCATAGAGGATGGTGCCGGATCGGAGGGTGACGTTGTTGCCGAGGATCGTTCCGGGGTGGTCGGTTCTTCCGATATAGTCACGAGAGGGGAAGCCGATGGTGACCGGGTCAAAGACGGTGAGACCATCGCCGATGGTGTTGATGCCATACTCTATCATCCGAAAGAGAGATGAGCGGTGATTGGAGAAAAAGAATGTGGCTTTGGGTGTGGGTGAGGTGATACAATTGTCAGTTGGTTTGAGTAAAATTATACACTTTTATTCCCTCATTTCATCTCGAATTGTATAACGGATTAACACCAGTTTGCTGAACACTATGACTCCTATCATTGCATAAATTTTGATGAGGAGCGATTGATCGAGTTTACAGCGGCTGATTTCTCACGGCTCATGATCATCCTTCAGAAGTTGGTGAAAGAGTCACGAACCATCTTTATTGATGAGATCCTGAATATCACGGGGTGGGAGCGGTTTATCCGGCGCATTCATGGAGAGGAGGACAAGATCTACCTCACAGGATCAAATGCCCGTTTTGTCTCTTCGGAAATCGGAACACATCTCACAGGCAGATAGGCAAAGATCGAACTCTATCCCTTTTGGTTTCCTGAACTGCTAACATTTTACGGAGTACAAACTACTCCATTGACATCGAAGGTGAAAGCCGGGATCCTCAAGGCCTTTAATCGCTACCTTGAAGAGGGAGGTTTTCCAGAATTCCTGAGATTCGGCGACCCGGAGTACCTGAAGCGGACATATGATGACATCATCTACCGCGATATTGTCTCCAGATTCGGTATACGGGAGGTAAAGGCATTTCAGCAGCTTGTCCAGTTTGTCTTTTCAAATGCAGGAAAGGAAGCAAGTAATAATTCATTGGCAAAAGCAGTCGGAATAAAGAGTCCGATGTCTGTCCGATCATATATCGGCTATCTGGAAGAAGCATATCTTGTCTTTGAACTCTATTGGTTTGACCCCTCCCTGAAACGGCAGTATGCAGGGCAAAAAAAGCTGTATGTGATGATGCTGATCTCCACGGTATAGGTGCCACCCGGGTAGTCCGGTCCATCATCCCCTATCAGTTGAGAGGTCAACGACCTGCTCCTGAAGGATGGGGTATCCCACCTGTTGATACTGAATCTGATTCTGAAATAGTCTGGGAGATTCGTTTTGATATGACTGAAAGATATATGACGGTATGAGGAGGATGAATGTGTATGAGCGTTTCAATCCCAGTTTCAACAGAGATTAAAACCCGACTGGATAAGATAAGGAGGCCGGGGGAGTCGTATCAGGAGGTTATTGAAAAGTTGCTTGATGATCATGATGAGGGAGATTTGGCTCTATGCTCAGGATGGGCAAAAAGGGCAAAAGAAGCAATTTCTGAATTCCGAAAGGGGGAAACCCTGACTGAAGAGGATATTATAAAAAAATATGCCCTTAAATGACCTTCGAAATCCATTATTCAAAGTCAGCAGACAGAGACCTTTCAAGACTGCCCATTGACGTCATCAGAAAAATTGTTTTTGCAATTAGTGCTATCAAGGATGATCCATTTGCCCATATTCAAAAGATGAAAGGAGCAAAGAACCCCCCACAATACAGATTCAGGGTTGGAGAATACCGGGTGATCCTCCTCATGGATAAATCAGAAAAAGTGCTTCTTGTCGATGGAGTCGGGCACAGAAGCACAATCTATCAACGGTACGGAAAATAGAGAGTTTGCCTGCATCCTCTTCCACTTCCTTTCTTCTATCCCTGTCTCATCTCCTCCGGGAGCGGCCTGATCCGTGCTGGCGACCCAACTGCCATCATCCCGGCCGGAACACCATGGGTAACGACAGAGCCGGCAGCAACCGTCGCCCCTTCCAATTTTGACGCCGGGGAGGATGATGGCGGCGGCCCCGGTGGCGGCATAATCCTCAATGATCGTCCCGGTGTCGATGGATGTCCCTCCACGATCGGTACCTTCTCCCGGATCATCACGATCGAACAGGCAGGATTCCGACGGCTTCTCTCCTGTGAAGTTGACTCAGAAAGTGACCCGGGGTGCTTCTGCCTCCCGCTGATTGTATTCCATCGTCCAGAAATATGCCTCGCCGTGGGCAACCCTGAAGACGACAAGTTTCGGATCAGCTGCACCGGTGATGCCTATCTCAAGCAGCCATGGCCTCTCCTCAATCAGTCTCTTTCTGAGCGTAATATCACTGACCGGCTCGATTAACCCGGCAACCCGCATCATCGTTCCGGCCCCCTCACCGGGTGAATAGAAGCAGAGCTCAACCTTTGCGTTTCGTGTCAGCTGTTTCCAGACACTCTTTCCAATACCAGTATGGTAATAGAACCCGGTTTCATCGGCAAACCACATAGCAAATGCCCGGACCCGTGGCTGGTCACCGTCCATTGTGGCGATATAGGTCAGCGGGTTCTCATTTGCGAATTTCACGCATTCGGAAAAGTCCATCTCGGCACCTCATAGTTCAATAGAGAAATGTGGGGATAAAGATTGTGAGGCATGATGTCAGGTCTTCCTCTCCATCTCTTCTTTATGAAAAAAGAGGGGCTGAATCATATCTCTGCATACTCCCGGGCGGATTCGAACCGCCGTCGCCGGATCCAAAGTCCTGCATGATTGACCCCTACACTACGGGAGTGGGAAGATTCTCTAATATATTGATTGTAAAAAGATATAGCGGTTTGGGGAGAGATCGAGATCCTGCATATCCTCCACCACAGCGTCGACCTGACACCTGAAGATCTCTTTATCTCGTGCAGCTTCAGAACAGTACAATAAGATGTGCTCCCATGACGACCATCATCTATTCCTTCACCGGCACCGGCAATACCCTCGCCGCTGCCCGCCAGCTTGCCGACGCTCTTGGCGATACAACAATCATCCCCATCACACGGGTGACGGGGAATGGGCCCCTCCCGCATGATGTAGAATCGGCAGATGCCATCGGTATTGCGTTCCCGGTGTACTACATGGACATGCCCCGGATTGTGCAGGAATTTGTCAGCAGCCTCCGGTTCAACGGCAGCCCCTACATATTCGGGATCGCTTCCTGCGGCGGGAATGCCGGGGCTGCCCTGCACAATCTCGATACACTCCTCAAAGAGAAGGGCACCCGACTCTCCCTTGGCGTTGCGATAACCATGCCCGAGAACTTCATCGGGCCGATCAGCCTGATGGAACCGGAAGAGAAGGTTGAAGGGATACTGACATCTGCCCGGGATCGGATTCCGGAGATTGCAGCAGCTATCCGCGAGAGGCGGGAGTCTCTGCCGGAAGGATCCAATTCCCTCCCCTTCCGGATCGGAGGCTCATTCTTCCGTCTCCTGACAACATCGATCTATCCGACGCACAAAAAACTCCATGCTACCGAACGCTGCAACGGGTGCGGGATATGCGGCCGGATCTGCCCGACACGAAATATCACCGTCTCGGACAGTGCCGTCACCTGGGAGAGCGACTGCACCTGGTGCTATGCCTGCATCCACTGGTGCCCGCAGGAGGCAGTCGAGATAGGAGGACGGACAAAAGGAAAACGACGGTACCATCACCCGGATGTGACGGTGAAGGATATGGTGGAGCAGAGGGGAGGATAACGCCGCTCTCCCCCCGTACGCTATGTTGATCAACCGGGAAAGAGCACCCTTATGACGCTCCCTTCCTGCGGTGCCTTTGGAAGAGGAAGAAAACCACTGCGAGAAGAGCCACAATCCCCAATTGATGCCATATGTATGCGGGATTATAGAAGATGCTGAACGCACTGGTGGATCCGTGATATGCGACTACCTGTACATCTTCTTCCAACTGTTCTGATGCATGAGCGATGCCGCACCCAGGAAGGATGAAAAGAAACAGAGAGAGGCAGGCGAGCCTTCTGTAATTCATATTGTAGAGTAATGGCCGCATCCCTTTCTCTCCGAATATTGCCACACGCAGGAATAAGAGCATACTTCTCTACTGCTCTATATCCTTAATCGCCGCCTCGGTCCTCTTTGCCAGATCATGCTGCCCCTCAAGCTCTGCCACCGACCGGATCGCTTCCAGCCGGTGGACTGACTCTTCAAGAAATGAGAGGATATCGGCGGGGAAGAGGTCGATCCCGTACTCGTCCAGAAGGTGTGCATGGATCTCCCGGTGATCAAGGCCCTGCATCCGGAGCTCAATGATCATCAGGACGAACTTCTCCTCAGGGCATCCGCAGAGGGGCGTTCCCCTGCATCTGCAGTCAAGGAAATCCTTCTGGAACCGGAGAAGCTGGTCTCGGAGCGTCGGATCCAGCTGCTCATAGTTGAGGGATCCGGCGATCATCTCCAGGTTTGCACCATGAAAAGCGAAGTCAGGGAGGCGGTACCCTGCTATCCGCTGAATCTTCCGGGCTGCACGAAGGCGGGCCTTCTGTGCAATCACTACACGTCACCGGGTTCTTCATCGAACTTCTTTAAGGACTTCATCGCCTCGCCCATCTTCTCGATGAGTGCCAGCCACTCATCAAAGATGGTTGGTTCATCTGTCTCCTTCACATATCGGCCACAGCATGCAGCACCGGCGATGACAGACGATCCAATCTCTGAGGCGATCCGGAGGGCCTCCTCGGGATCATCATCACCGATCTTCTTCCCTTCCTTGACGAGGGTCTTGATATCCGCATCCGTGCTCTCACCAGCAAGGAAGAGCCGGGCCGAGGCGAAGAGGGCCATCATCGCAATCTGGACCGAGCCGATGATCTCGCCAAGATCCCCTTCAGGTACCGGCCCCATCACGATCTCAGAGACCTCATCAAGTTTCTTGACGGCATCTTCGTGTGATATCCGTTCATTCTGCCATAATTTGAGGATCTTCAGGACCGCAAGGACGATATCCTCGCTGAAGTTCTCAAGGGTCCGGAAGCCCTCCGGCATATCCTCATCATCCTCTGAACCTTCAAAGTCGGCCTCCGAAAGCCGAAAAAGCCAGTTCTCCCACCGTTCCTGGTTATAGAATATATAGAACAGTTTTGGTGCATCCTCTTTCTTTGCGTCACTCTTCTTCCGCGCCATCTACTGTACCATGACTCCCGCTCATTAATGAGGTTACCGCTCTCCTCATCTGCGATGAGTACCCATAGGTATCCATGGAGCGGTTGGTCATGGTGCGGTACGGGGAACTCTTTTTAAAGAGTGCCCCGGTGATGCACCACTATATCGGAATATTAAAGCGAAACCTCACCTGGGCGCTCAAAGCCTCAGGGATTGACCATACCATAGAGGATCACCGGGGCCGCCTCTATATTCATGGCGATACACCGGAACAGATTGCAACACTCGCGGCCAGGTGTTTTGGTGTCGTCGATACGAGCATCGTTACCCGGACTGAACCGACGATGGAGGCACTCGCAGAAGCAGCCGTTGCACGGGTGGCCGAATCAGGGAGGCGATCAGGGAGTTTTGCAGTCCGGGCACGCCGTGATCGCGTGCCAGGCTTCTCAAGCCAGGAGCTTGGCGCGTATGTCGGTTCAGCTATCCTTGATCAGTACCCGGAATTTTCCGTCAACCTCAGCAACCCCGAGTACGAGATCAGCGTTGAAGCCCGGACCTTCGGAGGATATGTCACCGATCACTTCATTCCGGGTCCCGGCGGTCTCCCGCTTGGAACACAGGGCCGGGCTGTCTGCCTCCTCTCCGCAGGGATCGACTCCCCGGTAGCCGCCTGGCTGATGATGCGCCGGGGCACAGAACTCATCCTCCTCCACTTCGACGGCGGTCGGTTTGCCGGATCTGCAACAAAGGAAGATGCATACCGGCATGCAGAAACCCTCTCAACATACTGCATGGGAGCTGAAATCCGGATCGTTGAGATTCCTATGGAGCCTTTCTTCAACGCGCTGGCAGGACTCCCCGAGCCCAGATCCCGGTGTGTCCTCTGCAAGCGGTTCATGCACCGTGTTGCCTCCCTGGTGGGGGAAGAGTTCCAGTGCTCTGCCATTGTCAATGGCGATAACCTCGGCCAGGTCGCCTCGCAGACCCTCGAAAACCTCGCCGTCGTCTCTGCAGCTGCGACCCTCCCGATCCTCAGGCCGCTCATCACCTATGACAAGGTCGAGGTGATCGATCTCGCCAAAGAGATCGGGACGTTCATCGCTACACCAGGCGATCATGCCTGCCGGGCTGTTCCGAAGAAGCCTGCAACAGGTGCCATCATTGAGGAGATTGAAAAAGAGGAGGGAATGCTCCCGATGGATATCCTCATCCGGGAGGCGATGGCGGGCGCCGTCCACCGGGTAGCCCTCTCAGGATCAGTCAGAGAGAGATAACCTGTTTTCAGTTGCTATCTCACGGAAGGCATCGGCGGTATATTCCGCCTGTGCCATCGTCATTCCAAAGGTATTGAACTTCCATATCTTCGTTGCTCCCGGGATAACCCCGGTTATTCCCATCTTTGAGAGGGCACTGGAGAGGAAGAAGCCCCGTTTCTTATGGGTTGCAGCCACACGATCAAATGAGTCGCGGGTATCGATCCGGGTGAGTGTATGGCGGCGCGGCATCTCCGAGAGGATCGTCGTCCCCTCTATTGAGAGGAGGGCATCGGTGATGATCCGGCTCTTTGCAAGCTCTTCATCCCACCGGAGGACCCGTTCCTTCACATGCGGGAATGAGGCCATCATTCCCATCACCGTCACCCCCATCAGGGTACAGCCCATCATGGCGACCTCCTTAATCCCAAAAGTCCGTCCCGTCTGATCTCCTTTGACAGCAGTCGTTGCAAAGACCGTCTCCGCATATTCATCGGTTGTTGCAACCAGCCCGGAGGGGGCGGGTGCTGCCATCGACTTATGCCCGGACCCGATGACGAAATCGACACCGAGCGCCTTCCCGTCCACCGGGAGGATCCCGACGGTATAGGCACCATTATAGAGGACCGGGATGTCGTAGCTGTGGGCAACGCGACTGATCTCTTTGATCTCATGGTGGTTGCCATACTGGTAGTCGACCCCCTCCACAAAGAGGAGCGAGGGGGTCTTCCCATCATCCCGGATCACCCGCTCAATCGTCTCCGCCGCCGCATCCGCTGTGATCCTGTTCTCTGTATTCTTCGGGATCTCGCGCGGGAGGCCGCCGGCGGATTCGACACCGAGGAACTCGGTATAATGGGAGAGTGCTGTCAGGATGACCGGATCTCCCTTCGAGACAAGTCCCTGGCAGACCGCCTGGAACCCCCGGCGTGCACCCGGAACAAGGCGGCATGCATCCATCGAGAGCCAGGAGGCAAGATCGGCATGAAAATCCGCAATCGGTGGGCTCTTGATGTAATCAAGCCGGAACGGCTTCCTGCAGTTATCACAGACAGAATATCCGTCCCCATAGGCGATGACCGCCTTCATCGCATCTGCAGTAAGCCGTCCCCCGACCTGGATGGGATCGATGTTGATCGCCATCTCATCGACCTGGCGGGCCTCGATATCGCCTGCGCATTTCATCGGATCAGCTCCTCTTCGAGGATCTCGACCTGCCGTCTCACCTTTGAGAGGATCTTCTCAGCCTTCGCCTTCTCCCCGGTATCAAGTTCATGCAGGGGAGCGGTCTCCCGGAGCATCACCCTGATATCGGTGAGGAGAAAGAGTGACTGGAAGAGGGCGTCTGTGGCACGTTGTGACATGATACAGGATCATTATGCCGCCACCATCTTTTAGTTTCACCCTTCGCACCCATCGCTTAATTCCGTAGAGGTTGAAGATACAAAGAATGAAGATCATCCATATCGCCGATACCCATCTCGGGGCGACGGCCTTCTCCCGGATCGATCAGGAGACGGGCATGAACCTCCGGGAGAAGCAGATTTATGATAACTTTCTTGCATCCATCCATGAGATCTGCAGGCAGAGGCCGGATGTGCTGCTCCATGCAGGGGATCTCTTCGACTCGGTGAAGCCCAGGACCCAGGCATATGTGACTGCATTTGAGGCACTTGAGATCCTCTCTGAGGCAGGAATCCCGCTTGTAGCAATCGCAGGCAACCACAGTATTCCAAAGACCCGGTATACACGCGCACCGTTCGCCCTCTTTGAATATTACCCCGGAACGGTGCATATGGCATACCAGTTCCGGTACGAGGCGGTCGAGATTGGAGATGCAGTCTTTCACCTGATCCCCAATATGCTCAGGCCGGAGGCATACAGAGCCGCATATGACGAGATCGAGCGACGTCCGGGCCATCACAATATCCTCGTCACCCATGGACTGGCCAGTGATATCCGGGATCGCCGTCTGGCAACCGTCGCCGAACATGAGATCGATCCGACGATGACGACCGGCGACTTCGACTATATTGCCCTTGGCCATTATCATCACCAGAGCCGGATCGGCCCTCGCGCATGGTACTCGGGATCATCCGAGTATCTGACCTATGGTGAGATCCATGAGACGAAAGGGGGGCTCATCGTCGATCCCGGGCGTCAGTCCGTCACCCCCCTCCCCCTCCCAAAGACCCCGATGATCGATCTCGGATCGATATCTGCTGAGGATCTCAGTGCTGCGGAGGTGATTGAGGCTATCGAGGATCGAATCGGGGCGATCACCACCAGTCCGATGCCGATGGCGCAGATCAGCCTCCTCGGGATTCGGAAGGAGACGGCACGTGCCATCGCAGGCAGGGAGCTCGCACGCCTCCGTGAGCCGCTCCTCGATCTCAGGATCAGGACACTGACGGCAGAGGATCTCGTCACCGGGGAGCGGCATGATACCGCCGCGTTCAATATACAGGAAGAGTTTGCCACCTTTGTAAAAGAGAGGGGACTCCCGGAGAAGACCGAGGCATTCGTCCTGCAGAAAGGAACAGCGGTCCTCTCTTCGGTCATCGAGGAGGCGGATACGGAATGATCCTCGAAGGGCTGCATCTGAAGAACTTCAAGCGATACAGAGACGAGAAATTCTTCTTCAGGGATGGAATAACCGCGATCGTCGGGAGTAATGGTGCAGGTAAGAGCAGTATCATGGAGGGGATCGTCTTTGCCCTCTATGGGATCTCAGGATCGGGGATCGATGCCGACTTCGTCGTCAGTGCAGGAGCCGGGCCGAAGGAGTCATGCGAGGTCCGCCTCGACTTCTCCACCGGGGGTGAGCGGTACTCGGTCCTTCGGACATTCCGGAAGACGAAGACCACGAGCCATGATGCCTCCCTCCACTTCGGGGATGGACGGCTCATCGCCCAGGGGGTCAGTCCGGTACGGGATGCACTCATTGGCATCCTCAGAATGGGGCCTTCTGACTTCAGGACAACGATCTATGCTCCCCAGAAGGATCTCCTGGCACTGCTTGATAAGAATCCGGTTGAGCGGAAACGATGGTTTATGCGGGCACTTGGGATCGAGCGGATCCGCGATGGCGCATGGGAGCAGATCAGATCCGAGATCCGGGAGCTCGAGGGAACAATCACCCTGGTATCCGGACGGCTTGAGGAGATCGATCCAGACCGCCTCACTGCCGAAGATGAGGAGGAGAGGGTGCGTGAGGAGGAGTACATTGCTCACCTTGCGGCTCTGAACCGTCAGGAGGAGGAGATTACCTCTCTTGAAACAGAACATGCAAAAAAATCACAAGAGCTTCAGCAGAAGATGATGATAAGGACTGAGCTTGGATCAAAGCATGGACATAAGCAGGAGAGGCTCAACGAGCTGACCATAGCCATCAGGAGGGCTGAAGCTGAATGTGCTGCTCTTGAAGAGGAGATGGCTGAGTATGCGATCTGTGCAGAGAAGGAACTTCTCTACCCGGAGATTCGGGATCATGCCGAACAGCTGAGAGAGGCGCGTGACACCCACCAGGAGGCGGCCCTCCGCCTGAGAGAGTCAGAGAGGAGGCTCGATGATCTGAAGAAGGTTCATGGCCGGCTTGCTGAGCAAAGAGACCGCATCCGGAAGGCAGAAGAGGTGATGACCAGCCTCAAAGATGTTCCTGCACGAAGGGAACAGCTGCTGGCGGACCGGAGGCATATGGAGGCCGCGAGGGGGATCTATCATGCCGCAAGACAGGAGGCGGCCACCATCGAGGCTGAGATCAGGATTCTTGGTGAGCGGGGCCAGGCACTCCGCCGCGAACGGGAGGGGCTCATTGAGCGTCTCAAGGCACTTGAGACGGTAGAGAAAGAGCTCACCTCCTATGAAGGAATCCTTGAAGAGAAGGAACGGTATGCTGAGGCCAAACGCTTATCCGCTGAGCGGGAGCGGGTGAGAAGAGAGATTGAGGAGAACGAGGCGGACATCCGGAAGCTGACACTCGCTGCCGAACCTCTGGCTGCCGAAGTACTCAAGAGAGAGGTGGCACATGGTACGCTCACTGCCGTTCAGAAGAACCTCGATCAATCCAGAAGACGGATCGCCACCATCCAGGCAGAACTGAGCCGAGGAAGAGAGGTGCAGGCTGAAGCAGAGCGGCATCTCCTTGAACTTGAGGCGGCGGGGGAAGAGAGCCTCTGCCCGACCTGCAGCCAGCCACTTCGGGAGAGCTATGAGGAGGCACGGAGACGCCTTCTGGATCAGATCAGTGCAACCCGTGCCGATGATCTGAGACTCACCCGGGAAGAGGGATCTCTTCAGAAACAAATCAAGGAGGAGGAAGCTGCCATTCGCCAGGCTGAGGAGAAGATTCAACTGGCAAATGAGGCAGAGCGGAAACTTGCCGGATTCGAGGCGAGGATCGGGGAGCGGACGAGAGAGTGTGAGAGGGCTGCCACTCACCATGCGGATCTGGACGAGAAGATCACCCTGCTCTCAGGCAAGGGGATCGACTCTGACGATCTTGCACGCCGGCTGGAGGAGTACGCCCGGCTCACCGGAGAGAGGGACACCGCCCGGTATGAGATCCGTCGTCTCCCAATGATAGAGGCTGAGCAGCAGACCCTCACCGGGCGGGCAGAGGCACTCTTTGGCCGTCTTGAAGAGGCAGAGACCAAAACCGCTTCATCGGGATATTCAGAAGAGGGAATGGCAGCCATTGAAAGAAATATATCTGCAATTGAGCCCCTCTATGAGGAGTACCGGACGCAGGGAGCCATCATCGCCGGGAAGGATACGGTCGAGGAGGAGCTGCGAAAAACTGAATCAGAAAGGGAACTCCTTACCAGGAGAAGGGCCTCCATTCATGAAGAGATTGACCGTATCGGATTTGATCCAGGTGCCTATACACAGGCAGAAGAGGCGTACAGGGAAGCAGTCACGTTCCACGACAGGTACCTCTCGCTCAAGGGAAGAGTAGAGCGTATTCCGGAGGTGAAGGCGGGGCTTGAGGCTCTCAACACAGAGAAGGAGAGTTTTTCAGCAGATATCCTTAGACTGGAGGAGGAACTCGCTCATCTCGCCCATATTCCATCGGAGGTCGAAGAGGCCCGAAGTGAGGGGGAGGCGCTCCGGATACAGAGAAAACAGTCAGATACGGAGATCCGTACCTGCACCGTCCTCCTTGAAAAAGCCCGCCAGAATCGGACCCGCATCAGGGAGTCGATAGCAAAGGCCTGGGAGCTGGCACGACTCCGCAAAGAGATCCTCTCCGAGAAGGCCCTCCTCGAATCGACAGGAACAATCCTGAAGCAGTTTTCCGAGCACCTCATCGGATCGGTCCGGGGACGGATCGAAGGGGAGGTGGGAGCCATCCTCTCGCTCATCACCGACGGTCGGTATGAGCATGTCACCATCGATGATGACTTCTCCATCAGGGTGCATGAGGCAGGCGCAGACTACCCTGCCTCCCGGTTCTCGGGTGGCGAGCAGGATGATATTGCAGTCGCTCTCAGAATCGCCCTCTCACGGCATATCGCCGCCACACACCGGATCCGTGATGCAACGGTGCTGATCTTTGATGAGATCTTCGGGAGCCAGGATGATGAACGGAGAAAACACCTGATCCGCGCCCTCAGAAGACAGGAGGCACACTTCCCCCAGATCCTCCTGATATCTCATATCGAGGGCGTCCAGGAGGAGTGCCAGACGACGATACGGGTGGAGGAGCAGCCGGATCTGACCAGCACCGCCACCGAGGTGGGAGCGTGAACGGCGCCTATATCCAGGACCTCATCAGGATCATCTCGGATATCAGGCGACGAAGGGGGGATGAACCCGGAGCCGGCCTCCCCGAAGGGATGGGTATCCGGCCGGATGATTTCATCCCTGTTCAGACAGGTCCCGAACGCCCGGTGTCAGCAGTAGATGGGAGTAATGCAACGGTCTATCAGACCCCGTTCTTCTCCATCATCGCCTGCCGTGGTGCCCTCACCCGGTACCTGGATCAGGACCGGGATCGGCTCAGCCTCACTCCATGGCGGCTCTGCCGGGTTGGTGAGGGGCAGGACGAGGATTTTGCCGAGTTATATCTGGAGTTCTTCGAAAGAAGCCCTGATACAGAGCTCCAGAAGGGCGACACCCTTGCGGCAGAGGCTGCGTTTCGGGATACCATCGAGTACGGCCTCACCCTCATCGCTGCACGTGAGGCATCCCCCGGCAGCCTTCTGCTGCTTGACGGTGCCCTGTACGCCGAACACCCTGCCCACCGTGAGGTGCTGAGGGAGATTATCTCAACCTGCCGGGATCGGGGTCTTCTCCTTGCCGCCGTCACAAAAAACGCCTCTGCCACATGGGATGAGACCCATCCGCTCGTCCCTGCGGTGATGAAATGTGCGGGGCTGCTCGGAGTCAGGGGGCCATGGTACCTGAGATTCGGGGAGGTCTTCGTCACCTGCCTGCATCACGCCGCGAAGCGTGCGTTTATGGTCACCGTTCCATCCGGCTATTCCGATGAGGAGACCGCTGCTGTCTTCTCAGCCCTCGCCTCCTATGCGGGAGATGGCAGGGTGACGGGCTATCCCTATCCCCTGATGGATGCCCACCGGCAGGTTGCGATCCGATCTGATCAGGTACAGCGGATCCGGCATGATATCATAGCGGGATGTGCCACCCAGTCGATCAGATATGACGAGTTTGAAGAGATTACCGGAGATTACCATGACGAACTTAATCGATATTGATACAGGCGATTCTGCAAAGTTTCGCCTCATCGGTCAGAATGTGCTGAACTACAGGTGTGCTGTCCCGTACACAAGCGAGATCCACCTCGGCGATCTCCTCGTCGTCCGGGATACCAGGAAGGAGATCACCTTCTATGCGAAGGTGACCGGGATGCAGCATGCAAGCAACTTTGCCGATGCAAACTGGGATACCCGGCCTCATACCGGTCATTTCTATAATCTTGGTGAGGATGTCTTTCTTCTCCTTGAAGCAACACCGCTTGGCTATCTGGACGAGAAGGGGAGATTCAGGAAGCCGAAGACGATACCGACGAAGTTCTCCCTGATCCGGCCTGCAGAGGAGGAGGATTTTGTCTTTTTGAACGAGTATATGGGGGAGATCGAGGTCGGTCTTGTCCGGAACGGAACCGGAACGATACAATCCGCAGCAGTCGGCCTCCATCCACATGATCTCACCCAGCATATGGGTGTCTTTGCGACCACCGGTATGGGGAAGAGTAACTTCATGAAGGTCTTCTCCGCATCCTGTATGAAGACACGGCCATTCGGCCTCCTGATGGTCGATCCCCATGGCGAATATCTGAAAGGGCGCCCGAGCCCGGGTGGGGGAAAGAATCCCGGCCTCACCCATTACAAAGCGGCCAGGGACGGTCTTGCCATCTTCTCGACACGAAATGAGAAGGAGATCAGGGATTACGGCGCATCCACTCTCAGCATTGCCTATGATGATTTCCGCCCATCTGATCTCTATCCGATATTTGAATTCTCAGAGGCACAGACAGAGATCCTTGAGACGATCGGTGATCTCTCCGGTTCCCGGATGATCGACTTCTTCGGATCAACCGACTTCACCGAGGACTGGTACGAGAGCTACTCCGGAGCCCATCAGGATACCGCCCGAAGACTGAAGGAGTTTCACGAAACATCCCTCCGATCAGTCAAGAGGAAGCTGGAGATCCTCACCAGGCAGAACCCCTTCTTCAGGAGAACGGGCTCATCGATCCAGGCGATCCGTTCCGCCCTTGCGAAGTCGCAGGTCGTCTTAATCGACATACCGGGTATGCGGGAGCAGTCTGAGCTCTTCATCCTCTCCCTCCTCACACGGACATTCCTCAATGAAAGGAGGAACGACGGGTTCGGAGCAGATGATGATACACCACCGGAACAGATCCTCATCGCCATTGAGGAGGCGCAACGGGTCCTCGGTCCGGGGCGGGGAACGGCAGTCTTCCGGGAGTGTGCGATGGAGGGAAGAAAGTTCGGTATCGGGCTCTGTGTCATCACCCAGCAGCCGAAGAATATCGATCCCAGAATCCTTGCCCAGATCAATACATACGTCGTCCTCGGCCTCTCAGACAAATCTGATCGTGCAATGATCGCATCGAGTGCAAAACAGGATCTCACCCCTCTTGACGGCGAGATACAGACCCTTGAGCGGGGAGAGGCAGTGATCAGCACCCTCTCGGTTCCGTTTCCGATCAGCTGCAGAATCCATGCATTTGATACGTTTATTACAAGGCCTGCGATGCAGAAGACGGACCCGATTAGGGATGGTTTAAGGAATAGTTTTTGAAAAGGGCGTTACTTCCGCCTCTTCTCTTTCTTCTCATTCTGTTCTGTCTCTACCGGCTTCTCTTTCACCTTTCTCCGGATGGAGACTCCATTGACGACCGGGTCGCCGGTGATTATGTATCGCCGGATAACAGATCCGAGAACGATAACCACATCACCCACTTCCACATCCTCTTCAGGATTGGTGAACATCTTCACCGATACCTCCCCGGTACGATCTCCGAGAAGATACTGTGGCCTGTTGAGGAATTTGAAGTGGACACGTTCGATGACGCCTTCAAGACGAACCGGTTTGCCGATCAACGCCTCTGAGATCTGATTCGTCTTAATCGTCTTTGCTTCTGACTCATACATCGGCCTGAGATCGCGATACTGGCTCTGGCTCATATAGTTCATGGCAAGCGGGATCGTCAGAATGAGGAGCAGTGTCGGAATTCCCCAGACAAAGAGGGAATAATCCATTCCGGAATCAAAAAAAGCGAAGAGGAGAACACCGGTGAAGAAGAGGAAGACGCCCAGATGGGCGATCGACAACCTCACCGTAATGTTTCCTATCTTCATGTGTTAACACTACCAGACTTACTTCAGTGCAGCGATCTCCTTGCGGAACGCTACCCAGTAGATGACACCAACGAAGAACAATCCACCGATGGTGTTTCCAATTGTCACCAGAATGACGTTGTTTGTCCACATTGTCATCCAGTTTAAGTCAACAACCTTGTCCGCATGAACAGCGAGCTGCTCCGGGGTCAGGAATCCTTTCACCATGATTCCTGCAGGGATGAAGTAGATATTTGCAATACTGTGTTCAAGTCCACTTGAAACGAAAGCCATGATCGGGAACCAGATACCGAAGAATTTACCAACGGCATCATCTGCACATATACCGAGAAGCACAGCAAGGTTAACGAGCCAGTTACAGCCGATAGCCTTGAGGAAGAGCGACCACATCGCCATTCCACCGGCATAATTCACTTTGCCCCACGCTATACTGACCGCAGTCACCCCGAATACACTGGCTGAACCGGCTCCTGTGGCATCCCAGTTTGTCAGGGGACCATAGGCCATCAGATATGCATAAAGGAGCGAACCGATGACGTTTCCAACATAGACCCATATCCAGAGATTAAAGACACTTGCCCAGCTGATCTTATGGATAAAAGCAGCCATTGGAGCGAGCATCGCATCGCCTGTAAACAGTTCGGCACCGGTAAGCACGGTGATAATAAGACCGACAGGGAACACAGCACCACGAATAAGGGCTGCGAAACCAGGACCGAGGAAGTCAGCAACGCCTGTACCACAGACGGTTGCGAGGCCGGCACCCATGGCGATGTATGCGCCGGACATAAATCCACGCATAATCATGTTCCACCATGGCAGGCCTACCTTATACTTGCCTGCATCTCCCGCCTTTGCAACAATCTGCACTGGAGGATGAAATACCATATTTCTACACACCTCTTTGTAATGTCCCACCTATCACCCGAATGTTTGAGCACTTCGGAGTAGGCACAAGAGATGATTTTAAAAGCAAATATTAAAACATTTCTAAATAGTTTCTGGTGAGGAGATACACTGATGAATATGCAGGGTTTACTTTATATAGATCTTGTAATTTATCTTAAAAAGTTAACGAATACCTCCTCAATCACCCCGGTCATCCATCGAGATTATTATGATATCTACCTAATAATCCCGTATATGCCCGCTTGCGCGCAGATAATCCATCATCCGAACAGCCCTTCCCTGATACCCTGCCACATCTACAGGAGATGAGTAAGAATTGGCACGAAAAATCCTGATACCCCCCTTTCTCTCAGAGATGATCAGCTCATCGGTCACAGTCTTCGACGGAGTGGGCTTCTCGGAGATACATCGATATTGTACCTCCTGCAAAGGCCCCCTCCGGAGACATGATGTCAGAATGAAACGGTTTGCCCGGCTCATATGGGGGGATTCCACCAGGGATATCAATGTCTATATTACACGCTACCGGTGCAGGGAGTGCAATCGGCTCTGGTACGCAGATGAGCCGTTCTATCCAGGTACACGCCATGGCGTTCCGGTCGTCGATCTTACCGTCGCACTCTCCGCCAGATACCCCTTCCATAAGACGGCACGGATACTCTCCGAAATTGGAATAAAGATTGATCGGGGTACAGTCCGCTTATACCAAAGACTTCCACAACCGGGTACGACAGATATGTATGGAATACCGGTTCCAGACTGCATCATTGCCCTCTCAGGACTCGTCGCTGAGGGGAGATCCGTCGAAGGGGCAGAACTGCTCGCCGCCCTTGCCCTCCCACCCACAGAGCGGACAGCGCCGGAGAGACGCCCTGCTTCGGAAGAGGAACGGGATGAATAGAAGAAGAAAGAAGAACGGATATCCAAGGATAAATGAGAGGGCGGTTACCAGAACCGACCCTGTAATAAGGGCGATGGCAATCAGATACCGTCTCGTATCGCCACCTCCCTCACCGCATATGCCGGAAGTGCATCAGCAAACCTGCCCAGCTCCCGATTGAGGTTGATCCCTCCAAAGGTCGTGTGGATGAGATCTGCACCGATCCCTGCGGCAAGTATCGTCTCCCTTCCGGTTCGGGCAACAGCGTCGCCAATGATGGCTTTCTGGGCATCCCAGAAGGCCTCTGCGATGGCTACAGCCCCCTCCTCCCCGATCTCATCAAGATCCGCACAGGCCATCCGGCCGAGACGCCGGAGGCTCATCTCCCTGTTTACTTCCTTCCCATCAGGAGTGGCTACGGTATACTCACCAGGAGTGATATGCCCAAGGACGAGATGGGCATCCCCGGCTGAGGCAAAGTACTCCGTCGAGAGCGGGGTGTCATACCAGTTGATGCATGCCGACCGGACGAGTGAGGAGACGGGGGTCCTGAGCATCCCACAATAGACGAGGTATCCTGCCCGGAGGCGTGAAAGATCGGTCTGTCCCCGAAGCTCCCGAAAAGGCTGCAGCGGAATGATATCAGCGGTTGTGCTTCCAAGATCAAGAAGGAGGGCATCCTGGTACCGGTCCTTGAGGAGATCCGCCGAGGCAAGCCAGTTTGCAGCAGCAAGATCCAAAACCGCCTCTGTATGGAATGCGGCATCTGTGCCATAAAACTGTGCCTTCGGCAATGCGCCCCTGACGGCATCAACAATGAAACGAATACCCTCGGTTTTATTGTTGAAACAGTCGGCAAGCTCTCCGCTCATCACGACGGCGGCATCATCATCAAACTCTGAAAGAATATCTCCAAGCGGCGCCTTCTCCCAGAGCGGGCAGTACCGGATGACCACCTCGTCCCCGGTGACGATCTTGATGTTCGCCCCGCCGATGTCAATGCCGATCATTCCGGATAGATCCCTCCATGAGTATCAAAAGAGACGGTCCCCTTCAGATGAACAGGGGGAAGCGCAAGTCCTTCGGACGCCTTGATGAGGAGATCACCGATCTCCTCTTCCATCAGATGGGCAATCCCAATCAGGCTTGTTGTAATCCGTGGGTTGACATCGACGACGACGATCCGATCCCCGACGATCATATCAATCCCGATATAGCCCTGGCATCCAAGAATCTTCACAACCTTCTCTGCAATCGCGGTAATCTCTTCCGAGCGGGGGTGGTCAATTGGCGTCGTACCGCCATGATAGATCATCTTTCCATCCCTTATCTCGACATTCTGCCGATTGATGGCAAGGATGCATGGTGCTGCACCACTATACCAGAGGCATGCCTCCCCAACGACCCGTGAAGCGATCAGGGAGACGGATATGGCATCCCCTTCAATAAACTCCTGACCAAACTCGCCATCACCCGGCTCTTCATCAGCGATCCGGACATTTTTTGCACCGACCCCCTTGATCGGCTTGATCACCCTTGGACCGGATGTAACCTCACGGGGAACATCGATGCCATGATCGGAGAGAAGGCGTGCGGTAAGCCTTTTATTTGCACAGAGGGCGGCATTTGTACTGTTTGTCCCAACCGAGTGGACGATACACTCCATCTCCTGGGTGAAGCCTGCAAGGAGATCATCCGGGGCGATGACGAGGCCATAATCACAGATCCCGGCAAGACGACGTACCTCGCTCTTAAAGTCACCCTTCTCAGGCGAGAGGACCTCGTATCCAAGACGTTCAAAGCTGGCCTTCAGCGTTTTGACCATAGCCTCACCCTCAGAGGCGAGTTCTGGTTCATGCAGGGTTGTATACTCTGCAAGGAGCACCTTCATACATAGTGATAGAACCACAACGATGATGAGGCTTTTCCGATACAAGGATATTTCTTCCTGTGGGGAGGACTCATATTCATGAAACCGAGAATCCTGCTGACAAATGATGATGGCGTCTCTTCAGGGGGTCTCTGGGCTGCCTATACGGCCCTCTCCGAGATCGCTGATGTGACGGTCGTCGCCCCATCCACGCAGCAGAGCGCGGTGGGGAGATCCATATCGATCTTTGAACCCATCCGGTTGCATAAGGTGGTCATCAACGGGTTTGATGCATATGCTGTCGATGGAAAGCCGACCGATGCGGTGATCATCGGATTATATGCCCTGAAACTCCAACCGGATCTCGTCGTCTCCGGGATCAACATCGGTGAGAACCTCAGTTTCGAATCGATCATGACCTCAGGCACAGTCGGAGCCGCACTGGAGGCTGCGAATCAGGGGACGCCGGCGATCGCATTCTCTCTTGAAGTAAGCGATCAGGGGATGAAATTTGATGATCCCCGATCCGGGATCATCCATGATGATGAGATAGGGCACGTCGTCGCCGATGTCTGTACCCGTATCCTTGAATCAGGATTCCCGCAAGGGGCAGATGTTCTCAATGTCAATATACCCTCAACGATCAGAGGAGGGTATGAGGTGACCCGTCTTGCAGACAAACTCTTCCATACCGGCGTAGAGGAGAGGTTCGACCCCAGGGGACGGCCCTACTACTGGATCAACGGTCCGCTCGTCGATGATGCAGAGGAAGGAACTGATGTCCATGCCGTCCGGCAGGGAAGGATCTCGCTCACCCCGGTGACCCTTGACTGTACAGCACCTGATGCATTCGATGAGATCAGGAAGCAGTTCTGTTGATAACAACGTAGATAGCCCCCTCCATCATATCTGATCCCATGGATACAGCAAAGCAGGAGGCGGGATATCGGGCAGCCGAATACGTCGGTGACGGGATGATCATCGGGATCGGAACCGGATCAACAGTCCTCTATGCAATGGAGCGGATCATCCACAGAATGAGAGAGGAGAACCTCTCCATCCTCGGGGTTCCGACCTCCTATCAGGCGGCGTTCAGGGCCGCTGAGATGGGCATTCCCCTTACATCACTGGACGCCCATCCATCGCTTGATCTTGCAATTGATGGTGCCGATCAGGTCGATCCCGCAAAACTGATGATCAAAGGACGGGGAGCTGCACACCTGCGCGAGAAGTGCGTTGCCGATGCAGCGAACCGGTTCATCGTTGTTGCCGACGAATCAAAGTGCGTGGATGAACTCAACGGGAAGATACCAGTTGAGGTACTCCCCTTCGCCTGCATGCCGGTCATCAGGAGGGTAGCCGAACACGGAGGCACTGCCGGGATCAGGACAGGCTCCGGCAAAGACGGCCCGGTCATGTCAGACAACGGGAATATCATCATGGACTGTCAGTTCGAGAGAATAGATGATCCGAAGTCTCTTGAGAGGGAGCTGGCGATGATACCGGGTATCGTGGCCTCAGGCCTCTTTACACAATATGCAGATAAGACGACGGTTATCGTCGGAAAAAAATAGGATTATGATTCGATGCACTTACGCATTCGGTTGATCATCGATATCTGAGACTCGGCTTCCTGCCGCTTCTTCTGCTCAAGGATATTGGTGATCTCAGCGAGTCCAAGCGCGATTGAGTAGATCTTCACAGGCCTCCCCTTATTTTCCGTCTTGCTCTCACGAAATGTGACCCATTCCTGCTCTTTAAGTTCTCGCATTGCAATACTTACCTCAGGCTGGCGCAGGTCCGTGCCTCGCTCGATTTCACGTGAGCTCGCCTCAGGCAGTTCTGAGAGGAAGACCAGTACTTTCGCGACATTTCTCTTCAGCCCTACACCAACCAGGAGATTTACCATCTCATCCTGTAGTGGTGTAAGCGTTCCATATACTCCTGATTCCATATTGCATCTCCTTGTATACCATTATTTATACACCATAATATATAAAATCTTTCATCCCATCCGATAAATTGAAACATACAATGAAAGATTGTATCCGCTCTTTATTGGAATCCAGCTCTCTTTATTAATATTCTTTTTTAACAATAGCCCGGTAAATATAGGTAGTTGCCATTAGGTATAAAAAAAGATAATTATCCCTTCTTTTCAAGATTGCCGGCCTTTTATCTGAATATACTGAAGATCTCCAATTCTCCGGAGATCCCGGGATTGAGAAGGCTGACTGGATCCTACCATCCCACACGTCAGCAGAGTGCTTCAATTGGTGGAAATAAGGTCTTCTCTTTGTCTGTATCCAGTTATCGGACCACATATTGCATAAAGAGCAATTATTACTGCAATGAATATGACACCCGGAATAGGGCTGATTTCCCGTACCAATCCACGTAGGAATGGATTTGATCCCCTGAATACCCATATTAAATTTGTGAAATAACCTGCAACGAAACCGAGGGGTTTCCATCATTGTAGAAGTTATGCGAAGAACACCATATGGAATACAAGTGCAAATCCTTCGATGTATTGTACCCATGTAGAACAGAAGAAGGCAGTCGTAAGAAAAAGTTTTTTAAGATTATTACCAGTACTTTTCCGGCATGTATTGATATAAAGAAGGGGATCTTCCGATCAGATCATCCCAAGATTCGAGAGGTCGCTCAGGATCTTCTGAACCGCACCCCGGGCATCCTCAGGCTGTTTTCCGCCAGTGATGATCAGCTTCCCAGAACCAAAGAGGAGGACGACGACCTTCGGCTCTTCCAGCCGGTAGACAAGGCCCGGGAACTGTTCCGGTTCATACTCAATCCGATCCAGGTTGAAACCGACGGCAATCTTGTTGAGATTGATTGGTGTTCCAAGATCTGCTGATGTAACAATATTCTGGATCTTGTAGGTGAGATCATCAGGAATATCAATCTTCAGATCCCGCAGGAGACCTCCAAGGATCTCAAGTCCACGGTTTAAGGCCTCAATACTCTTTGCACCTGTCAGCACTACTTTTCCTGACCCGAAGACGAGGGCTGCGATCTTCGGATCTGTCATACGTAGTACAACGCCGGGAAAACGCTTCTTATTATACTCGGCACCTTTTATCTCGGCGGCAAGGGTAGGAAGATCAAGCGAATCACAGACTTTGGCCGATGCAACAATATTTTCAATCTTGAGAGAATCCTCGGGATTGAATGACATATTTATAAATACCACCATACAGTATATAAACGCTTCCGAGGAGGGGATGATCCCCTCACTCATCTATTGTCGAGAGATCCCCTGGATCCTCACCCATCTCAATCGCCTTAAGCACTCTCCGCATGATCTTCCCGCTCCTCGTCTTGGGGAGTTGATCAACCACCCGGATATCCGAAGGAACAGCAATTGGTCCGAGGGTGATCCTGACATGATAGAGGAGATCCTGCTTCAGCTTTGCAGTCTCAGTAAAGCCATCCCTTAAAAGGACGAAGGCAAGTATACGGTTGCCCTTCATCTCATCGGGAATTCCGACAACAGCAGCCTCTGCAACAGCCTTGTGAGCAACGAGGGCACTCTCGACTTCAGCAGTGCCGATATTGTGGCCAGAGACGATGATCAGATCATCAGAGCGCCCGAGAATCATGATATAGCCCTCTTCATCCCGAACGGCGAGATCACTGGCATTATAGCTGTTATCCGGTCCGCTCCAGTACTGGCGGTACCGCTCCTCATTCTGATTGACCATACGCATCATCGAAGGCCACGGCTCTTTGATGATAAGCTGGCCGGAGACACCCGGAGGCACTGGTTTTCCTTCTTTGTCAACGATATCAACGAGGACACCGGGGATAGGGCGCCCTGCAAAGCCCGGCTTCATCGGTTCGCCGATCATCGTCGTAATCATATGCATACCGGTCTCGGTCTGCCACCAGGTGTCCAGGATCGGAAGCTTCTCCTTGCCTATGATATGATAATACCACTCAAAGGCCTCCGGGTTCAGGGGTTCACCGACAGATCCGAGGATACGAAGGCTTGAAAGGTCATACCTGTTCGGATACTCATCTCCATAGCGCATGAACATCCGGATCGCAGTCGGAGCTGTGTAGAAGATCGAGACCCCGTACTTTTCGATATACTTCCACCAGATCCCGGCATCCGGATAGTCGGGGGTTGACTCGGTGATGAAGATCGTTGCGCCGGCAAGAAGGGGTCCATAAACGATGTATGAGTGGCCGGTGATCCACCCTGGATCTGCTGTGCACCAGAAGACATCCGAGTCCTTGATGTCAAGGACATACTTGGCCGTATAGTACGTTCCGACCATATAGCCGCCGGTTGTATGGATGATGCCCTTCGGCTGACCTGTTGTCCCTGATGTATAGAGGATGAAGAGAGGGTCTTCTGCATCCATCTTCTCGGGCGGACAGTCTTTTTCTGCCGACTCCATCAGTTCATAGAAGTCCTTCTCAAATTCTGGAAGAAGATCGATCTTGGGATCCTGTGTTCTGAGGACGACGATATAGTCCACTGTCGTCGCATTGATCAGTGCCTCCTCAAGGATCGGCTTGAGCGGGATCGTCTTTCCGCGCCTGATGCTTGCGTCGGCAGTTATGACTATCTTCGCTCCGGCACCGGTAATTCTTGCATGGAGGGCATCAGATCCAAAGCCGGCGAAGACCACAGAGTGGATCGCACCAATCCGTGCACAGGCGAGCATGGCGACGACCTGTTCGGGGATATTGGGCATATAGATGCAGACACAGTCGCCTTTTGTAACACCAAGGCTTTTTAAACCGTTTGCAAATCTCTCGACCTCACGGAGAAGCTGCCAGTAGGTGTAGCTTCGCTCCCTGCCGTCATCTCCCTGCCAGAAGAGGGCGACTTTATTTCTGCGTGGTCCTGCTGCATTGCGGTCAAGGCAGTTATAGCTCATATTGCTTTTGCCATTGATGAACCAGCGGGCAAACGGGTGCTCCCACTCCTTCACCTTCTCCCAGGGTTCAAACCATTCGAGTTCATGACTGATTCGGCCCCAGAAACCATCAGGATCAGTCAGAAAACCATGGTACGCATGTTCTGCATCCTTGCACCAGGCTTCTTTGCGGTACTCCGGATCAGGAAGATACTTCTTTTTACTAAGTGTTACTTGTTTTTCTGACATTCACAACCTCCTATCTGACATGATTAATGGTGTAAAATACCAGATTGAGTTTATCAGCATCATATAAAAACATGGTATCGAGGAGAGAAGTCCGATGGAGAGGGATAGTGCAAGAGAGAGGTCTGAAGACCGGGAATGGGGGGAGAATCAACAAAGGTGGAATATCATCCCCTGATACCACAATACGCCAAAATCAGGCGTAGTAAAAAGTATTATTGGATTTTATTAATAATATAAATAAAATTAGTCATATTCGCGCCATGTATGGCTGCATTCCACGCATCTGAAGAAACGGACTTCGCTCTCATCTGCGGATCGAAGCTGCCGAAGCCACCAGAAGGCAAGGTTATGCTCACAATTGGGACATTTTACCGCGCATGTCGGAAGTGTTGCCATCTTCTCTTCATCATCGACGATAGTGATCTCTTTCTCTGTCCGGACACTGGTCATTTTGAGTGATTCCGAATCGGTGATCTCTTCAGAGTAGTCACATCGCCTGCAATGCATCCTTCCGGATCGTGCAATCATAACACTCTTACATTCTGGACAAAACCGCATACATACTATTGGGCATGAAGACTATAACCTCTATGGATCGAAGATACGGCATTTCTCAATTGTCATCCGGGGGATAGAGCCTTGATAAAAGCGGCATAGCCACCTTCCTCTGCCTTTTTGTCTACGGACGATCAATAGTTCTATAATGAGCGAATATCTGGTTCTCATCTCATGCATCGGATTTCTTCTCTTCCTGATTCCAAACCGGTATCGCTGGTACGCAGGGATCGTCGGATGGGGAGCGATATCACTCCTCCTCCTCGTCTTATTGCCGGACTTCCTTGCAATCAATAACTTCCTCTACCCGACACTCGGAGTACTCTCGGTTCCGTTCCTGTACCTGACGGCACGCCGCCTCCTGATGCGGGATGAGACGGTCGGCGGACTGACGAGAGCGGCAGGTATTGCTTTTCTCATCTATGCGCCATTTGGGTTCATCCAGCCCCTGGGGGACTGGCTCATCGGAGTTGTGGTCAATCAGCTTGTCTGGCTGTTGCATCTTCTGAACTATCCTGTTGAGCTGATTGCCTGGAATATGCTGATGGGGGGATCTATTCCGGGCAGTGATTTGGGATTCCGCCTTGAGATCATCCTCGGCTGCACCGGCATCCAGAGTATCGCAATCATGCTCGGAGTTGCCATGATGGTACCCACAACCCTCCGGCAGAAGGTACTCGCCTTCCTCATCATCGCACCGGTTATCTACGTCCTCAACCTCTTCAGGAACGCCTATGTCTTTATGGCATATACCGGCCAGTGGTATCCGTGGTTCCCTGATCTCGTCGGTAACGGCAATTACGGATATGAAAGCTTCTTCTGGGCACACAATGTCTTCTGTGAGCTCCTGGCACTGGGGATCCTCATCGCCATCGCATACGGACTCTTCCGTATTATTCCGGATCTTGCAGTGATGGCAGAGCGGCTGGTGACCATCTATATCGGGGATATCAGGCAAGTCTTCCTGAGAGATAGATGATCCGCTGGATGGCAGAGAGATTTGTGCAGATTGCAATGATAATGACCGAGACCCAGATATATCCGGTCACCCCGCCGAGGATCAGCACAAGGATCGTCTCCGGTCTGCCGAAGAAGCCGACCCCTTCAAGGGGATCGTCAATCTTCCCACAAACCCGCTCTGAAAAACCGGCCTCTGCGTAAACAACCGGTTTTATGAAGGTATTCATCATCGATCCGATGATGGCAAATGCGACAAGGCCGAAGTCGGCAATCGGGGGGAGATCAGAGAACCGTGATATGATGGCTATCCCTGAGAGTCCGACACCAAGGATAGCAAGAGTATCCACATACTTGTCGACGATCCAGTCGAAGACCGCACCGAAGCTGCTGTGGTGGTCGGTCTTGCGTGCAACGCTCCCATCGATGAGATCAAGGATCGCGGAGATGAAGAGGAGGAGCGCACCGATGAGGAACGCCTGATATGCAAATGAAACGGCGCATCCAATACCAAAGAGAAGGGAGAGGACGGTGATCTTGTTTGGAGATATGCCCAGGCGGACAAAAATATCTGCCAGAGGTTCAAGGTACCTCATACAATAGGGCCGAAGTCCGGTAATATTCATATTCTGCCTCCAAACACAGATCATCCGATCTGCTTGAACCTATACTGTTAAGATATTCGATGTGATATAACAATCGAGAGGATCGTTATGACGCAACAGAAGAACAGACCCCATGTACTCATGATGTCCGAGATCACTGCCGATGGCAAACTGACCCTGAAGAAGGGGGCGTCGAGTAAGATCCTGATGAAGCATATGGCACACGAGACTGAGATTCTCCTCCATACAACCAGGGCAGCATGCGACGCCATCATGGTCGGATCAGAGACGATCAGAATAGACAACTCCTTCCTGACGGTCAGGATGGTTCCCGGGAAGAGCCCTCTCCGGGTCATCCCAAACAGGAAAGGTGATCTACCGCTATCATCCAATATCTTCAAGCATGATGCAGAGACGGTCATCGCAGTCTCTGAGACCGCCCCGGCAGAGCGGATCGAGGCGATCCGGGCGGCCGGCGCGGAGGTGATCATCTGCGGATCCGATCATGTCGATCTCCCGCATCTTCTCTCCGTCCTGTATGAGCGGTTTGGGGTCAGGAAGATGATGGTCGAAGGGGGGCCGACATTGAACTGGCATATGCTCCATCACCGTCTCGTCGATGAGATACGACTCATCCACCTCCCCTTCATCGTCGGTGGTGATGATACACCCTCACTTGTCGGAGGGATGCATAGTGAGAGCGAGGATGATATGATCCGGCTTGAGCTGAGATCAAACTACCTTTGTGGAACAAATCTCGTAACAGAATACGAGGTTCTCTATCCGGATGAAGCATGAATTTTATCGAGCAGGAGATAGCTAAGACAAAGAGGCGAAGAACTCTTAAAAAAGGGGCAGTCATACTTCTGCTCGTCATTCTTGGAGGGCTGGCGGTTGTTGGAATCCTCAGCCTGACCGGTCAGTATGCCGTACCTTCTGATGTCGCAGTCATCCGGATTGAGGGGACGGTCGTCTCAGGGCCGGGGCAGTCCGGGGGATATACAGGGAGCGAGCATATCGGCTCCCAGATTCGGCGCGCAGCAGACGACCCGCTGACACGGGCGATCGTCCTCAGGATCGATTCAGGAGGAGGCACACCAGCAGCCTCCCAGGAGATTGTCCGCGACATCATCTATGCCAGGCAGAAGAAACCCGTCGTCGTCTCAATGGGAGATATTGCGACGTCGGGTGCATATTACATCGCGGCATATGCTGACCGCATCTACTCAAGCCCGGACACGGTCACCGGAGGGATCGGTGTCATCTGGCTCTTCTATGACATCAGCAGGCAGCTTGATGAGGAGGGAATTGAGATTGACGCGATTAAATCGGGGGATAAGAAGGATATGACCTCCCCGTACCGAACACTTTCGCCCGATGAGGAAGAGTACGCACAGGAGTATGTCGATGCGGCCTTCAACCGTTTTTATCAAGATATCAGCAGCCAGCGAAATATCAGCCGTGAATCCATTCAGGATGGACGGATGATCCGTGGGGAGGATGCGATCAATCTCGGGCTTGTTGATGAGTTTGGGAATCTCCACGATGCCATCGCAGGTGCGCGGATTATGGCGCGCAGCCGCTGATATCAGACAAGGGTGAGAGGATCCCCCTTCATAAACTCCCTGCAGACGGAGGTCGCATACTGACCCGGAGGGAGGGAGAAACGGAGTGTGACGGCATCACCCGTTATCTCGGACGTAATCTCTGTCCTGATTGCAATCGGGCGTGACGCGCCATCAAAGGCGCATCCGACAAACGCCGCGGCATCCCTGAAGGCTGACGGGCCGATCCCCGCCTCTGCTGATCGACGGATCATGCACTCTTCCATCGGACCCGGACTTTCGGGGGGACTGCTTCCTGGAACGAATGCCGCGATGACGGCACGGCCCCGTGTCAGATGATGGCGGGCTACCGGGAGGTTCTTCCCGGTGACCCGATCCGTCCTTCCATTTGTATAGAGGAGTGTATCACCAGCCTCAGGCTCATCGAGATTGATTCCACGGTCAAATCTCTCAGAGAGAGCGGCGTTGAAGAGATACGACTGCCATGCCGAGACGAACATTGAAAGGAGCTTCGGCGGGAGAGCCCTGAGTGCGCCCTCATAGTCATCCTGTTTTTTTGAGAGGTGGTCGAGCATCGCCCGTTCAAACCCAAGCCTGACGGGGAGGGCATGGAGGGCTTCGCGTGCATCACCGGTACTCACGAATGCCCGGCGTGCCTCCTTCACCTCGTCACTCTCGTTTGGAAATGCCTCTCCGATATAGAGATCAACGGCTTCTTTATAGCCGCCCTTCAGGATAGAGAGGCCAACGGTATGAGTAACAGGCTTCTGGGCCCCGAACCGCTGGAGACCGTAGAAATTTGGAATTCCATGCTGAACGGTCTGGCAGATCGCAGGGACGAAACCGAGGTTTTCTTCCTGACAGTCGCGAATGGTGATGACAAATCTGTTCCCCTTGAGATCGCCCAGCCCGAGCCCGAACTGGTGCTGGCCGATCGGCTCGATGGTGATATCTTTGAGGGATACCCGATCAACCGCTTCGGCATCGATCTTATAGAGAGAGATATAATGGCTCGCAACTGCATTGCGGTCCTTCGTCCCTGCCCAGCCTATCCGCTTTCGGCTGATCCCAAGCCTTTTTGATATCTCGTGGATGGCGTGCTGGTGCTCCCAGGAGCGCCGGGTTACTTTACAGATGAGGTACGGACCGCTCCCGGTGAAGTCAATCGGGATCTCATCGACGATAAAATCTTCAGGAGTAGTCCTGAGCGCTCCTCCGATACCCGGATGATCATCGGCATAGTAGCGCATCTCCAGGTCCCGTTCCAGGGGATAGGGGCTTGGTCTCATAAGAGCTTCAGATCTGAGGTGATGCGGTCGAGGAGTTCAGACTTTGCAGGGCCGAGGCCAAGGGCGGTCACGGTTCCCGGCGGGATCTCGGTGAGACCTGCATCCTGGATGATGCATGCGGGGACGCCGTTTGCTTCCGCAATCACCTTGAGTTCAAAGAGTGCCCTCTCCCCGGTCAGTTTCAGCGTCACCTTCTTCTGCCCTTCATCAAGCCAGGAACGCTTCGCCGCTGCACCAGCCTTTTCATAGGCTCCGATGGCGGCATGGGCAATCTGTGCGCACTTCTTTCCGCAACTCATCTTCACATCGTCCCGAATGATCAGGCACTGTTTCCAGGTAAACTCAGGTGGGGCTCTCATCGTGGTGTATCTATGGTGTGGTACAGGAGAAATACATGATCTGTTGGGGAATTGTTATCCCTTATGGCTCCTATCATCCTGTATGACCGATCTGACTATCGGGATGGTCGCTCCTGAGTTCTGTCTCCCTGATGCAGACGAGGAGATGGCATGCCTTGAGGAGATGCGTGGATACTATGTCATTGTCTACTTCTATCCCCGTGACAACACATCAGCCTGTACCCTTGAAGCCCGCACATTCTCAGATGAGATGGAGGCGTTTGCCGCACTCAACACCCCGGTCCTTGGAATCAGTCCGGATACGATATCAAGCCACAGAAAATTCGCCGAGAAGCACAGCCTCACCGTCCGGCTTCTTTCAGATCCCGAGCATCAGGTGATCGAGCGTTACGGTGTCTGGGTCAGCAAGAAGATGTACGGGAAGGAGTATATGGGTGTTGAGCGAAGCACCTTCATCATCGATCCGGACGGGAAGATTGCAGCGATCTGGCGAAAGGTGAAGGTGAAAGGGCATATCGATGAGGTGATGACACGCCTGAGGGATCTGAAGGGGGAGGAGAAGTAAGCCCCTGGAAACCACCTTATTCCGGGCCCCGCCAGGCAGGGCAGGAGAGTTCACAGGCGCGGCAGTGATAGGCTAATCCGCCCCCCTTCTCCTTATCTGCATCCATCCGTTCCATACATCTGCTCCGGCTGTACCTGCCGGTGGAGAAAGAATCCATCGGGCAGGCATGATGACAGATTATTTCACAATCATCACAGGGAAGGACCAGGGGCGGCGGATCCTGATCATGAGATATGAGATCCACCCATACCGCCCGAAACCGGATTCTGGGACCAAAGCCGGGAACAAGAACGAGATTATTCGTCCCGATTCTTCCAATACCTGCCATACAGGCCGCATCCTTGAGATAAATACCGCCATCCCCAAGCTGATACGGGATGGTGTACGCCTCTCTTCCGAAGGTCTCAACGAGCCAGATGCTGAGGGATCTGCCGATCTCTCCGAGGATACGGTCTCCCGGAGTTCCTCTCCCTTCTTCCCAGAGATCGAGGACCGGATCCGCAGGATCATGAAAGAGTCCAAGGATGATGTATGTGCCCCGGTCCCTCCTGGATCCCTGGTGGCCATCGGCAACTGCAGATGGGCAGTTGATGAGCTTCGCCGCAGGGACTGCACCGGCAACATCCGCACCAAGCTCAAGCGCATGCTCAAGAGCTGCGCAGATCATCTTCTGTTCACCATTCATGGCGAAGGGAAGGTTATCGGTAGTAATCAATACTCTGTTCTTAGGGAGGCCCATCTCCGGACATCATCGAGGGTCATTTTCCACATTCGCCCGTGAAAAAGTTATTCTGGAGAGTCCAGGTGGACATCCATCTGTGGGAAGGGGATCTCAATGCCGGCTTCCCTGAACGCTGTGACGATCTTTTTGGTCAGATCAAATTTCACCGCCCATAGATCCGGTGTTGCTGTCCATGCCCGCATTGAGAGGTTGATTGACGAGTCAGCAAGTTCGGTGACAACCACCGATGGAGGAGGGGTCGGGAGTACCATGTCATGGCTCTCCATAAGACTGGTAGCGACCCTGATAGCACGGTCGAGGTCACTGGCATATGCAACTCCAACCGTGACATCGGCACGGCGTGTCTCCATTCTGGTCGAGTTGATCACCGGACTTCCCCAGACGAGTGAGTTTGGAATGGTAACATAGGTATTATCCGGCTTTAACAGCTCAGTTGCCATGATACCAACAGTCACAACGGTACCGGTGATGCCATTGACCTCCACAAACTCACTCTTATCAATTGGGCGGAGGGCAGCAATCCATACGCCAGCGGCAAGGTTTGAGATGGTACTCTGAAGACCAAAGCCGAGGATGAGGCCAATTACAGCAGAGAGTCCAAGCACAAGAGAAGATATGTCAGCGCCGAGTATTGCAAGAATAAGAAGAAGAAGGAGGACATACAGCAGAATCGAGAAGAAACTGATGAGAAACTCGACGACAAGTTCGGGGAGGCGCGAGGCTCTCACGAGGGAGCGCCTGAATATCAGACCAAGGATTTTTACCACGACAAAACCCAGAACAGCAATAATTACCGCGAAGAGTATCGTATCAAATGTAATCCCGACAAGAGGGATTGTCGTATTGGAAAAGCTATCCGGAATCTCCATACTGAGTGGCAGTGAGCGGGAACCCATATAAGAGTATCCTTCATATGAAATCTTTAATAGTTAAAAAATTTGAATAAAATTTCAGGCAAATGCACATTTCAAGCGATGGAACTATCTGAAGAAGACCTTGTATCATTTTTCCGGAGGGGAGGATGGGTGCAATCGCAAAGAAAAATACCATTCAGACGAGATGATGAGTATGACCGGGAGACCACGATTTGTTATTCAGAAGCACGATGCAACAACGCTCCACTATGATCTCCGCCTTGAGGTCGGGGGAGTCCTCAAATCCTGGGTGCTTCCAAAGGGGCCATCTGTTAATCCAAAGACGAAGCGCCTTGCGATGCCGACCGAGGATCATCCGCTCGAATATGCGGATTTTGAAGGGGTGATCCCGGAAGGAGAGTATGGTGCCGGGATCGTCATGGTATGGGATACCGGGACGTATGAGAATATACGGGCAGAAAAGGACGGTACGGATATGGCGACCTCCATCACTGAAGGGAAGGTCGAGGTCAGAATTGATGGAGAGAAGATGAAAGGGGGCTGGGTATTTATCAGGACAGGCGCGGGAGATAAAGCCCGCTGGCTCGTTATCAAGATGGATGATGAGTATGCAGATCGAGCCACGGAGCTGGTCGATGCGGCACCAGACTCTGTACTTACCAGACGAAGTATCGAAGAGATTGCCCAGGCTGAATGAGGGAGTCATGGAGGCACCGTTTTCATCCGAAAGATCCCAGATACTCCTGATGGATAGCAGAGTGGTAGCGATGCAGGAGTACGTCAGGGGAGCCTTTGCAGATTCAGGAGCGCATGGATTTGATCATACGCTGCGTGTCATGATGCTCTGCAGGGTTCTTGGAACCCGGGAAGGGGCAGATATGCAGATACTGATACCAGCGGCCCTCTTTCATGATATAGCACGTCCGATTGAGGAGGAAACCGGGATACCGCATGAGATAAAGGGAGCAGAGCTTGCCGAAGCCTACCTCCTATCGATCGATTATCCCGGTGATCTAACACCTGGTATCCTCCATGCCATCCTTGCTCACAGGTACCGATCATCGAAAGTGATACCTGAGACGCTTGAAGCGAAAATCCTCTCCGATGCCGATAAACTGGATGCGATGGGTGCGGTTGGGATTGCCCGGACCTTTATGCAGGCAGGTGAGGAGGGAGGGGGGATCCCCGATGCGGTGGAGCACATCAATGAGAAACTGCTTAATCTGAAGGATCGGATGCACACAGAGTCTGCACGAAAGATTGCCACAGAGAGGCACTCGTTTCTTCTGAGTTTTCTTGAGAGACTGGAGATTGAGAGGGGAGCAGACTCGTACAAGGGGTGCTGACCATCTGTATACTGGTGATTTCCGGTTAAGAATCAACTAAAATTCCTCACTTTGAACGATATCTGCATCAGATCTGTTTTTCAACAATTATTAAAATTAAAATGATAATATTTATTAGCTATTATGTTAATGAATCAGTATGCGTGCCTCCGTGATCGATCAAACTCACCCCTCTACCTCGATACCGAGCCCGTCTGCATCGATATCTCAACAACCCTTCATCAGTGGAAATTCTATACGTGTGACGAGATCATCGATATCCAATGATTGGATAGACAAAAACCGGATAGGATCCGGGGGGCGCATCATACTTTTTTCATCAGATAACGACTTTCAAAACACCTGGAGAAGATCACAAGAAGACAGGATTTTGGGATTTGATGATATAACCAGCCTGCCAGATGTTTTGACGCGGTTCAGAGACATAGAAAAATATTTACAAATAAATATAAAAATGGGGAGGTTGAAGAGTCTCCATGGTACGGTCAAGATCATATATGATATACCAATCAGTCAGGATCCGATGACTGCCTTTCCGGGCTCTCCTTTTCAAGCCCGGTATGTAATCAAGGACATTCGCCATAACGCTCATCAGTATGGCATCTCCCGGCATCTTACCAGCCAGACTTCTGTAATCAGCCCTGCAGGAAGGAGAGTAAAACACGATGACAGGTGAGGATAACTATCCTGATTCAGCCCAGGATTTACGACGGAAAGCAGAGGAGATTGCAGATGAGAGGGAAAGAACCCTCACTGAGAAGAAGACCCATCTGACACCCGCCGAAACGCGATGGACCCTTCACGAACTCCTTGTGCAGCAGATCGAGCTTGAGATGCAGAACGAGGTTCTCCTCCGTATTCAGAAGGAACTGGAGGTTTCAAGAGCGCGCTACTTCGAGCTCTACGATATGGCACCAGTGGGCTATATCACCGTCACCAAAAACGGGCAGATCCAGGAAGCGAATGTAACTGCAGCCACCATGCTTGGGCTGAGGCAGGAGGCCCTCTTCAATCAAAATCTCGCCGGTTTTATCCTTGAAGAGGATCGGGAGATTTACCAGCAGTACCGCCATGATTTTTTTATGACCACCCGGCCAAACGGGCGGGATCTCCGGATGATCCGGATGGACGGAACCATATTCTGGGTGCATCTGCAGGCAGCCTCAGCAGAGGATGAGCTTGGGGAAACGGTCTGCAGGATCGTAATCAGTGATATAACCGATAGAGTACGGGCTGAAGAGGCACTCAGGGAGAGCGAAGCATCACTCGCCAGTATCTTTCGTGTCGCACCGATTGGAATCGGACTTGTACAGAATCATATCATTCTCAAAGCCAATGACTACCTCTGCAGGATGACCGGCTATACCCGGGAGGAGATGGTCGGAAAGGACTCACGATTCCTCTATCCATCGGATGAGGAGTATAAGAATGTCCATCAGAATAAATACGCTCAGATAGAAAGAAAGGGCTTTGGATCTATTGAGACCCGGTGGCAGCGAAAAGATGGAGAGATTCGGGATATCCACCTCAGCTCAACCTATCTCAATCCAGAGGAGAGACCGGCGGGAGTGACATTTACTGCCATTGATATTACGAAACGGAGGCGGGCTGAAAATGAGTTGAAAAAGAGCGAGAAGAAGTTTCGTACACTCTTTGAAACGATGACAACCGGAGTCTTCTATCAGCGTTCTGATGGCATGCTGGTCGATGTAAATCCGGCAGCACTCAGGATGTTTGGACTGACCCGGGACCAGTTTATGGGGAGAACAGCCACGGATCCCCGCTGGAAGATCATATCTGAGAATGGAGAGACACTCCCTCCGGAAAAGTTCCCGTCGATGATCTCCATTACAACAGGTCAAAGGGTAATGAATATGATTGTCGGTGTCTTGAATCCAGAGGTCCATGATATAACATGGATGAGCGTGGATGCAACCCCCCAGTTCAGGAATGGAGATGTACGACCGTTTCAGGTCTTTGTCACCATGTCCGAGATTACCGAACAGAAACGTGCAACCGAGGCCCTCAATAATGCAAATAAGAAACTTCAGATTCTCTCAGGCATCACCCGGCATGATATTCTCAATCATATCATGATACTCCAGGCATATCTCGATCTCGTCCGGGCAGAAAGCACCAGCCCGGAGCAGGCCAGATATCTTGAAGAAGTTGAGAAGGCATCAAATGCCATACAGCAACAGATCGAATTTACCAGGCTGTATGAGGAGTTGGGGGTAAAGAAACCTGCCTGGATCCCTATTAACAGGTTAATCTGGTCGATCGATGATGGGAGAATGCCAATTCTTCATGACGCCTGCCATTACCAGATCCTTGCTGATCCGATGCTTGAGAAGGTCTTTGCAAATCTCCTGGAAAATACCATCTGGCATGGCGAGGGTGCAACCCATGTGGAGATTCATTGCATGGAACGTGATGGGAGCCTCTGGATCACCTGGCAGGATGATGGCCCGGGTGTTCCTGACGAGCAGAAAGAACGGATCTTTGAGCGGGGTGTCGGAAGGCGCACCGGTTTTGGACTCTTCCTCACACGCGAGATCCTCGCAATCACCGATATCACTATTGAAGAGACGGGGGTCTACGGGGAGGGGGCCCGATTTTCTATCACAGTGCCGAAGGGAGGATGGCAGGCCATCGATGATAGAGGAGAGTCCTGCGCAGAATAGCCACCATCAATACCCCCGCCATACGATCAAATAGTCGAAAAACCTGCTTTTTCTGCCCAAATCAAGCCATAGCCCTGTTCTTCCCGGCTTTCGCGCAAAAAGTCATTCATAACCTCAGAGCAGAGGCGTATCAGATGATGCTCCGTATGGTATGAAAAAAGAGACGACCTGAAACAGAAAAAGTTCATGTAACGAAATGCGAGAGGCCGGATTCGAACCGGCGGACCCCTGCGGGATCGGATCTTAAGTCCGACGCCGTTGGCCGGGCTTGGCTACTCTCGCGCTGAATATTATATGTCGTTCATCCAGAAAAGGATTGGCAGATCAACAAAACAAACTATTCAGTTACCACTCCACCCTCAACCCTGAAATTTATAAAGTCATATAAAAAATAATATATATGTATTATATTATATACATAACAGTATGAACACTACGACGACCATCAGGATCTCCCGCCGAACGAAAGGGGTTCTTGACACACTGAAGAAAGATCCGAAAGAGAGTTATGATCTTCTCATCTCACGCCTGGCAACCAGTACCCAGAAAAAGGAGCCGGCCTCAGATGAAAGAAGTACTGGAAGCAGATCAGACCGTGAGGAGACAGGTAAAAAACAGCGTAAACCCCCTGAGATGATACCACGATAATACGAAAAACGTACAGGTATCATTACGAGCACTGCCAGACACAGTTGAACGACAATATCCCGGAGAATCAAATCAGAAACGGATCTGGTGATTCCGGAGTATCTGCCGGGACCGGAATCTCATCGATCTGATCTCCAAAAAAAGGTGACGCATGCGGGGATCATCGATGACACCGATCTGAACCAATGATGGTCGTGCCATACATCCTATCCATTTTCTATCTCTTCCAGGAATCTGTTAAAGATGGAATAGTAAAGAGCATCCATCTCACTTTGCGAACCCTTTGTAAAAGTACCACCTAATTATATTGAAAAACCATAAAGTACAATTATATGTACAAACAAATATAATGCCAGTAT